>JAFYNW010000083.1 GCA_017547995.1 Clostridia bacterium
AATATTCCAGAGAAGAGCCGCGCCGTTTGCCATATTCGCAATGAAATTGCTTTCTGTCGAAACGAGGGCAGTCATTTTTGTGCCGATGAAATTATACTGCTGCTTTTTTGTTTCAAAATTGAGTTTTTCAAGCTTGACCATAATGGTACTCCTTCGCGTATTTACTATGATATTATTATATAATGTTTTGAACGAGTATGCAAGGGGGATGTGGGAAAGTAATGTTGAATAATGGCACAGGGACAAATTACGATTTGTCCGCGGTACGTCATAAATGCCGTACCCTACACAGATTGTGCAAGCCGTGGGAGATTCTTCACGTTCGTTCAGAATGACATCGTAGGGCGAGGGCTTGCTCTCGCCGAAAACCGTAGGGGAGGTGCTTGCCCCTCCCGTTTATTCAACGTGACTTGTCACACCAGACTTATTCGCTCTTCACTATTACTTATAACTTGAAAAAGCCACCCCGTATGGAGTGGCTTTATTTTTACTATTCTTCTTCCTCTTGCTGTGGAAGGATATCCACGCGGAGGTTTGTCGCACACAAATCGTCGGTTTCGAGGATTGTGAACACAAGATTGCGATACCTGAAGGTATCCCCAACCTCCGGATAATCGTCCAGCACTTCCGTCAGATAACCACTGACCGTGATGACGTAGTCCTCAAGCTCAGGGTCTTCGATTTCCACGTATTCAAGCAGGTCGTCCAGCATAGTCGTGCCGTCGACAGTCAGCGAGCCGTCCTCGTTTTCCACGATATCAGGGTCGATTTCGTCTGTTTCGTCCCAGATGTCGCCAACCAATTCTTCAAGAATATCTTCCATCGTAACGATACCCAGCGTGCCGCCGTGGTCGTCCGTTACGATAACCATATGATTCTTTGTGCTTCTCATCTGCTCGAGCGCTTCAGGAAGCTTACGTGTATGCGGTACAAACTCAGCTTCTGTGAGAAGCGAGCGGATGTCAGGCTTGTCGGTGTCGAGAAGGGCAACCAACAGCTGATTTACAGGCAGAATGCCGATGATATCGTCGATGCTGTCATCATAGACAGGGATTCGCGAAAACTCACATTCGAGAGCCGTTTCGATGATTTCGTGAGTAGGGTCGTTGATGTCGAGTGCAGTCATTTCCACACGGTGTGTGACGATTTCCTGCACCTCGGTTTCGTCAAACTCAACGCAGGACTGAAGCAGTTCGCTCTGGTCCTCGTCGATGACGCCCTCTTCCTCAACAGTTTCGATGATAGTCACAAGGTCATCGTAAGTGATGGAGGTTTCGTCACTCTTGCCGCCCCATACGTGGGAAAGCTTTTCCACAAAGCCCATAAAAATGAAGACAAGCGGAGCAGTTATCCACATAAATGCGCGTAAAAGTGGAGAAATAGCCAGTGCGTAAGGGTCGCAGAATTGCTTGCCAAGCTGCTTCGGCAGGATTTCACCGAAAATGAGCAGCAGCACTGTCATTACGAAAGTCGCAATCGCAACGCCGGCATCACCCACGAGAGCCATTGCAATGACCGTCGCAACCGAGGATGAGGCGATGTTAACGAGATTGTTGCCGATAAGCACAGAGCAAAGGGACTTATCATAGTTTTCGCTTATCATAAGCGCCCATTTCGCCCTTCTGCTGCCGTTGTCAGCGGCTTTTTTAAGACGTGATTTATTGGCGGAGGCATAGGCAATTTCTGCCGATGAGAAGAATGCCGAGCCGACCATAAGTAAAATAATAGCTAAATATGGATTCATCCTGCATGAGCCTCCTTCACGATTTCTGCATCTCTTTCGTCAAGGATTTCGCCCACAAGCTCTTCGAGAATGTCCTCCATTGTGATGATGCCCACAATCTTTCTGTTTTCGTCGCAAACGAGACAGAGATGATTTCGTGTCTGGGACATATCCTCGAGAAGGTCGTCGATAGGCTTGTCGAAAGGAATGGTCATAGTCTTGCGCATAAGCTTACGCAAGGAAAGAGTCTTGCCCGATGCAAGATAGCTTTTGATATAGCTGCGCACGTGGAGAATACCGATGATATTGTCCTTCGTGCGGTTGTAAACCGGGAGTCTTGAATATTTTGTAGAGCGCACCAGTTTAATGATATCTTCCTGACGTGCGGAAATATCGACAGCCACAACGTCATCAAGGCCAATCATGATTCCCCCTGCCGTCTTGCCGTCAAAGGTTACTGCCGAATGAAGCAGCTTGCTTCGCTCAGGGTCGCCGTCTTCGCTTTCACCCAAGGAATCGATGATTTCGATAAGCTCATCTTCTGTCACAGTCGGTGTCTGCTCGATTTTGAAGAAGGAGCAAACCCAGCTTGCAAGGCCGTCGAAGATTCTTGCCACAGGGCCGAGAAGCTTCATAAGAAGATGAAGGGACGGAGCAAAAATGAGAGCGACAGTTTCCGGCTTGTCCTTTGCGAATTCCTTCGGAATCATTTCGGAAACGAAGAAAACAATGATAGTGATGACAATGGTGGAAATGCCTGTGTAGCCTTCGCCCCACGCCTTTGTGACAAGGTATGTGGAAAGCGATGCCGTGCCGATATGCATGATGTTGTTGCCGATGAGAAGTGTGGAAAGAGCGTTGTTGAAGTTGTCGAGAATATGCTCGGCATGAATCGCCCTTCTTTCGCCATCCTCCGCTCTGTGACGGATTCGCACAGGGTTAAGCGAAGCGAAAGCTGTTTCAGCAGCGGCAAAATATCCCCCGCCGAGGATTAAAGTGATGAGTAATACAAAAAGTATCCAACTGTCAGAGTCCATTTGAGACAAGGTTCTCCTTTCAAAAAAACAAATAATTTGTATAATGATGATATTATATTATAAGTCAAAGTGATTTTCAATAAGAATGGGAGGCACAAGACAAGATTTGTAAAAAACTGACAAAAAGAGGGGCGCATTTGTTTGCATTGTGACGATTAAAGCAGGTTTGCACACAGGGGAAATATATGGTATAATTAAATATAATATGGTTTATGGTGTCATTCTGAGGCAAAGCCGAAGAATCTCCTGCGATTTGCAGAAGTTATATTCGTTCACGCGAGTTATATTGCGTTGCAGTTATATTTGTCTGTGACAAGTTATATTGCCATGCGGCAGTTAATGTATCTGCGATGCATTTTGTAGGGGACGGCGCCCCCGACGTCCCGCGGGCGAGGTTACCCCGCCCCTACAGTCGTACCCTACGAAGTGTTATGCAGGGGCGGGCATTATCCGTCAATCCACCACACAAATTCTCCCGAAAGGACTATATAAATATGAAAACTTACATCAACGTTACACCTCTCGAAGGTATCGAAATAAAAATGGGCGAAAAGCTTCACAACATCGCCCTCGGCTGTACAAAGGAGGACGTGATTGCCGCTATCGGCGCGCCAAAGCGTCCGGGCGAAACCTCCCTCACGTATTGGGGCTCTTCCCTCCGCTTCGATTTCGAGGATGATAAGCTCAGCTTCATCGAATTTCTGGGCGGCGTGGACGGTCCTTTCCAGCCTGTCTGCTACGGCAATCCTGTCTTTGAAATGGAGGCGGACGATGCCGTTGCAATGTTCAAAAAGCGCGACAGCGATATGACAGACGAGGAAAAGGGCCATTGCATCACCTTCAAGGGCATCAGCGTGGGACTTTACCGCGAAAATACTATGGAAAGTGTCAGCGAAACTGTCCGCGAATATGCTTCCACAGGCCACCCACTTTCTGCCGAGGCAATCATGGCTGAAAAGCGCCGCGCTCTCCATTGGGAAACCTTCGGCATAGGCAAAAAAGAATATTATAAATAACGTGAAAGGCGGAAAAATTATGCTCAATCTCGACCTTATCAACAAAGAATACGGCTTTTTAGGCGACAGAATCTTCCTCAACGTATCCCAGGTCGTCGTGCCACCTGTCCGTGTGCAGGATGCATACCGCTCCTTTATGGATAACTACGTCGCGAATCTCGGTGCCGACATCGTGCCAAAGGCATGGGACATCGTAAACAATGCCCGTCCTAAGCTTCAGAAACTCATCAATGCAAAGGAATCCCATGAAATCGCATTCGTCAAGAATACCGCCGAAGGCATCTCCATCCTTGCCAACGGCATAAAGTATAATGAGGGTGACAACGTTGTCATCTCCGACCAGGAGCATCAGTCTGTCCTCTTCCCTTGGATTGCCGCTCACGAAAGATACGGTCTTGAGCTGAAGGTCGTCAGGTCGAAGGGCAAGGACGTTGATATCGACGGCCTTATCAATGCCATCGACGAGCATACACGCGTGCTTGTCGTGTCTGCCGTACAGTTTTCCACAGGCTTCTTTGCCGACCTTGAAAAGTTGGGCGCGGCTTGTAAGGAAAAGGGCGTAATTTTCTGCGTCGACGCAATTCAGGCTCTCGGCAGACTGAAAATCGACGTGCAGAAGTGCAATATCGACTGGCTTGCCGCAGGGGGCAACAAGGGCCTTCTTGCAACACTGGGCGCAGGCTTCGTCTATTGCTCCGACCGAATAGTCACGGATATCATCCCATGCTATGCAGGCTATCAGAGCACTGTGAGCCACGTTTCTCCACCGTCCATTACGACAGAATTCGACAAACTCGAATGGTATCCTCACGCAAGACGCTTCGAATCGGGCAACCTGAGCTATAACTGCATCGAGGCTATTTCCAACGGCGTCGACCTCGTTCTTGAATTGGGCATCGAAAACATCGAGGAGCATATCAGAAAACTTGAAAAGCATCTCCGTGGCCTTATTTCCGACCTTAAACTGCAGGTTGTGCAGGCGGAAAAGGAAGAAAACTGGGGCGGTGTGGTCTGCGTTTACTACCCTGCCGAAAAGGAAGAGGAAGTTGTCCGCATTCTCGGTGAGCATAAAATCACAGGCACAATGCGTGGCGGCTATATCCGCTTCGGTCTCAATTTCTATAATACAATTGAGCAGATGGAAATCGTTTCCCATGCTCTGCATATCATTGATAAGTTGTAGCCACTGAAACAATCATCAGCACGCTCATCGGCGGCTCTTTTTCCGCCATATCCGGCTAAAAATCCTCGTTAATACATACAGTATTGCCTGCGGCTTTTAGCCGTTCTGTCAAAAAAATATCTCGCCGCTGAACACACTATGATTATTCCGGCGGCTACTGTAGGAGAAAAATATGAAAAAGAAACTTGCTGTCATCGGCTGCGGTGCTTTGGGCAGAATCATGTGCACAAACGTAAAGAAGCTTCTCGATGACCATTATGAAATAGTCGGTCTTTTCGATATGAATAAGGAGGCAGGGGTTGCCCTTGCCAACGATATCGGCTCGGTATTTGTGGATAATATCGGGGATTTGTATGCAAAAAAGCCTGATATCACAGTTGAAATCGCAGGTATTCCTGCGGCCAAGGCTTACGGTGAAGAGATTTTGCGTAACGTCAGCGACCTTATCGTCGTGTCTGTCGGCTCGCTTGCCGACGAGGATTTCAAGGCAAAGCTTTATAAGGCGGCCGAGGAAACAGGCCACCGCCTCTATATCCCAAGCGGTGCTGTGGGCGGCTTTGACCTGATGCAGATTTTCGCTCTTATGGGTGCGAAAAAGGTGTCCATCGAAAGCACAAAGGCTCCGCGAAGCCTCAACGGTGCGCCTTATCTTGAAGGCAGAGAGCTTTCCGAAACAGAGGAAGAGCTTGTCTTCAAGGGCAACGTGAAGGATGCAATCAAGGGCTTCCCTAAAAACGTCAACGTGGCTGTGGCGACTGCCCTCGCTTCCGACTTTGCCGACACAGAAGTGCGCATCAGAAGCGTACCAAACAAGAAGGAAAACTCCCACGCAATCACTCTCGAGGGGGAAAATATGGTGGCCGAGGTCAAGATTACCTCCACACCTGACCCTGTAAATCCAAAATCCAGCGTCAGTGCCGCGTGGAGCGTCGTCGCCCTCCTCAAAAACCTCGCAAGCCCTGTAATGTTTTATTAAAATAAGAAAAGACCATCCGGACGGGTGGTCTTTTGTTATGTTATAAGTAAAAATGAATAGTGAAGAAGCGATGTATCTGCGATGCATTTATTAAGGCGGACCGCCGAGGGCGCCAGTCCTTACAGAAAACGTAGGGGAGCTGCTTGCCGCTCCCGAAAAACGTAGGGTGGGGGCTTGCTCCCACCGCGGACAAATCGTGATTTGTCCCTACAAAACGACGCTGTCATTCTGAACGAATGTGAAGAATCTCCCTCGGCTTACACAATCCCGTAGGGTACGGCATTTATGACGTACCGCGGGACATTCGTGAATGTCCCCTACAATCTTCATTTTTCATCATTCACCATTCATCAGCTCCGCTGATAAAACCATTTGACACCCGACTATATTTCGGTTATGATATAATTACAGTAAACTCACGAGGTAATATTATGTACGCAGTAATTTTCGATATGGACGGTGTCATCTTCGACACGGAAAACTTAGGCCGTTATGCCTGGCGTCAGGCTGCGCCATTCTTCGGCATTGACAATATAGACGAGGTTTACAGCAAAATCATCGGCACAAAGTATGAGCGCGGTCTTGAAATCCTCCGCGAAAACTTCGGTGCGGACTTCCCTGCCGAGGATTTTCGGAAGAAAGCAGGCACTTTCGTACGCGAGGTGCTTGAAACAAAGATTCCAATCAAGCCATTCGTCCCTGAATTGCTCACCTTCCTCAAGGAAAACGGCATAAAGACTGCCCTTGCCTCCTCCACAAAGTACGAAATCGTCCTTCGCGAGCTTAAGCAGGAGGGCCTTATCGATTATTTCGACGTTATCATCGGCGGTGACCTTGTGACACGAAGCAAGCCTGAGCCTGATATCTTCCTCAAGGCGATAAATGACCTTGGACAAAAGGCGGAAAACTGCTTTATCGTCGAAGATTCATATAACGGCATCCGCGCAGCATACGCTGCAGGGGCAAAGCCTGTTATGGTGCCTGATATCGTCCAGCCTGACGAAGAAATGAAGGCGAAATGCCATAAAATCTTCGCAAACTTAGGCGAAGTTATGGAGTATTTAGGGAATGAATTGGCTTTGCCATAAATTGTACTTCGTACATGAATTGAGCTTACGCTCATGAATTGTTCCTGCGGAACATTAAGGTATCTGCGATGCATTAAATAAACAAAACATCTCCTATCCAATGTGACTTGTCACACATCAATGTTGCCTGCAACAATTCATGCACACAGTGCAATTCATGAAATCATTGATTTCAATTCATGCCGTCAGGCAATTCATCTATACAGTATAACAATTAAAATTTATAATAAAAAAGGAGTGTAATTATGGATTATTCAAAGATTATTTCCATCGTTAACGACTACAAGGACGAAATCGTAAAGATTCGCCGCGACTTCCACACTTATGCTGAACCAGCATGGCGCGAATTCCGCACATCCGCAAAGATTGCAAAGATGCTCGACGAAAACGGCATCAAGTTCTTTATGGGTCCTGACGCTATCAACCCTGAATTCGTAATGGGCTATCCGGAAGACCCGGACTTCATCAAGGGCGAAATGGCTCGCGCTGTTGAACAGGGCGCTGACGAAAAGTACGTCGAAATGACAAAGGGCTACACAGGTGTTGTTGCTGTTATCGAAACAGGCAAGCCGGGCCCTGTCACAACACTCCGCTTCGATATCGACTCCAACGACGTTGACGAATGCATGGACGACGACCACGCTCCACACCTCGGCGGCTACCGCTCCAAGAATCCACAGTGTATGCACGCTTGCGGTCACGACGGTCACGCTTCCATTGGTCTCGTTACAGCAATGTCCCTCAATAAGATTAAGGATGACCTCTGCGGCACAATCCGTCTTTGCTTCCAGCCTGCTGAAGAAGGCGTAAGAGGCGCTCTTTCCATGGTTAAGAAGGGCTGGTTTGACGATGCAGATTACTTCATCTGCGGTCACCTCGGCAGAGCAGAAAACATCGGTGATATTTCTCTCCGCGGCAGCAGCTATCTTGCAACAAGCAAGTTCAACGCATACATCTACGGCAAGCCAACTCATGCAGGCGGCTCTCCACAGCTTGGCAACAACGCTCTCCTCGCAGCTTGTGCAGCGGCAACTAATGCTTATGCATTCACACAGGACGGCAGAGGCGCAGGCCGTGTAAACGTTGGTCGTCTCGTTGCAGGTACAGGCCGTAACGTTGTTCCTGAAAAGGCTGAGCTCTGGTTTGAAACACGTGGTGCTACAACAGAAATCGAAGAAGATATCTATATGAAGGTTACACGCGCTGTCAAGGCGGCTGCTGATATGTACGGCTGTACTTGCGAATTCAAGAAGATGGGTGGCGCACAGGGCGCTAACAGCGATATGGACTTCGGTATGCAGCTTGGCGAAATCATGAAGGAAGCTCTCGACGTTGAGCTCAAGCTTCCAAAGGCAGCGGGCGGCGGTGGCTCTGAAGACGCAACTTATATGATGCGCGCAACTCAGGCTCACGGCGGTAAGGCTGTTTACTTCGGTCTCGGCACACATACAAAGGGCTCTGCTCATAACGGTCACTATGACATCGACGACAGCGGCCTCATCCACGCAGCAAGAATCTTCTCCGTCTGCGTAAGCAAGCTCAATAAGGCATAGTTTTATGATAAAAAGACTCCACACCCTGTGGAGTCTTTTTTAGGTTATAAGTAAGAGTGAATAGTGAAGAAGTGATGTGTGATAAATCACATTGAATAAGCGGACCGCCGAGGGCGTTGCTCCATACGAAATTGTAGGGGACATTCAAGAATGTCCCGCGGTACGTCATAAATGCCGTACCCTACGGGATTGTGCAAGCCGAGGGAGATTCTTCACTTCGTTCAGAATGACATACTGCTTGACTGATTATGCAATTCCACTACATTTTCTGCAAACTTGCAATAATTTTTATTGACATTGACGGAAAAATGTTTTATGATAATAAGTAGGATGAAATAACCCTAAAAAGGAGATTATGAAAATGATTGCTATTATCAATGCTAAAATCGTAACAGTTACTAACGGTACTATCGAAAACGGCGCTCTTCTCGTTGAAGACGGCAAAATCAAGGCTTACGGCGCTGACATCGCTATCCCAGAAGGCGCAGAAATCATCGATGCTAAGGGCGGCTGGCTCACACCTGGCTTTATCGACGTACATACACATATTTCCACATTCAACGAACCTAATACAATGCCTGGTCTCCAGAACGACGGCAACGAAGGTTCTTCCCCAATCACACCTGAAATCCGTGGTCTTGACGCTCTCAACCCACATGACCCTGCTATCGAAAACGTTCGTAAGGCAGGCTTCACAACTTGCTACACAGGCCCTGGCTCCGCTAACCTCATCGGCGGCTCCGGTCTCACATTCAAGCTCCGCGGCAACGACCCTGAAAAGATGGAAATCCCTGGCCACCGCCACATGAAGTTCGCTCTCGGCGAAAATCCTAAGCGCTTCTACGGCAATAAGGGCAAGGCTCCTTGGACACGTATGGCTTCCGGCGCTATGATCCGCAAGATGCTCATCATGGCTCAGCAGTATTCCGACCAGCTCCTCGCTCATGAAAAGGGCGAAGGCGACAAGCCAAAGTGGGATATGCAGCTCGAAGCTCTCGTTCCAGTAGTTCGTGGCGAAATGAAGGCTCGTATCCATGCTCACAGAGCTGATGATATCCTCACAGCTATCCGCATCGGTGAAGAATTCAAGCTCGATTACTCTATCGAACACTGCACAGAAGGCTACAAGATTATCAAGGAACTCCAGGCTGTCAAGGCTGACGTTATCCTTGGCCCATTGATGACAGGTACAGTGAAGATGGAAATCTGGGGCGGCAAGAAGGAAAACCCAGCTATCCTCAACGAAGCAGGTCTCAACGTTATGCTCACAGCTGACAGCCAGTCTGCAACAGCTATGCTCCCTGTTCACCTCGGTATCTGCATGGCTCACGGCCTCAAGGAACAGGATGCTTTCGAAGGCGTTACAATCCGCTCCGCTAAGTTCCTCGGCATCGACGATAAGGTCGGCTCCATCGAAGTTGGTAAGGACGCTGACGTTGCTATCTTCGACGGCCACCCATTCTGCAACTTCACACGTTGTAAGCTCACAATGATCGACGGCGTAGTATATCACAATACTTTGTAATATAGAACCCTCCATAATAAAAAGACCATCCGTATGGGTGGTCTTTTTGTTTTGCCTGCGGCAAAGTGAAGAGTGCGGGAGGGCGCAGAGACCCTCCCCTACAACAAAACTACAAAGATATAACCGTAGGGGCGGGTTTCCATGCCCGCCCGCGGGACATTCGTGAATGTCCCCTACAAAGATTGTGCAAACCGCAGGAGATCCTTCGTTGCACTCAGGATGACATACATTCTCGCCTATACAATGCACCCTCGATACCACAATTATTCATTAAACCGTAGGGGACGGCGCCCTCGACGTCCCGCTTAACAAATCTGAATTGTCACACCATAATTATTCATTAAACCGTAGGGGCGGGTTTCCATGCCCGCCCGCGGGACATTCGTGAATGTCCCCTACAAAGATTGTGCAAACCGCAGGAG
>JAFYNW010000084.1 GCA_017547995.1 Clostridia bacterium
GAAGAAGGCCTTATCAACGGTCATGCCCTTCATTCAAAGACGCTCAGCTTCGTCCATCCTGTAACACGTGAGCAAATGTATTTCGAGGCTGATATTCCTGACGATATGAAGAAAATTATTCACAATTCGGATATACACAATTTATAATTATGACACATCTTCGTCACAAATAAGTTGTACCATATAGGTGTTGAAAGTAGTTCATACATAACTACCAACCATACCATCCCCTATAAATAGCACAACGAAAGCACGGCCATCCCCCTTAAGCCGTGCTTTCACCCTTTTATGGGGAAGTTTTTAATTTTTCGGGACGTTGACAAGCACCGTCCCCTACAATATCTCCTTGCCTCCCTCAGACGAGGGAGGTGTCACGAAGTGACGGAGGGGTTGTCCCCTATCCAATGCATCGCAGATACCTCACCTCTTCACTATTACCTCTTACTTTCGCTACGGGCGAACAAAGTTCGCCCCTACGGATAATCCGATGTAGGGGAGGCGTTTCGCCTCCCGCGGGCGTGGCGGGGTCGCCCCTATGGTTTCGGACATAGAAAAAAGGCACTCAGATGAGTGCCTTTTGTTGTATTCTTACTGTTCGTCGAAGTAGGAGAGAACAACTTCTGCGAAGATTGGCTTGCCCTTATCCATGGAGGAGATGGAAATCCATTCTTCACGAGTATGAGCGCCGCGGCCTTCGTAGATACCGAAGCAGACAGCTGGGATGGATTCAGCGAGCCATACGTTACAGTCTGTGGAGCTTGCGTGTGTCTTCATTTCAAAGCCGTGCTTTGCTGCGATATCGGAAACCTTCTTTGTGAGAGCGGAGTTATCGAAATCAGCTGCACATGGTCTGTTGCCGAGAAGTTCAACTTCAACACCGATGCCGTAGTTCTTGAATGCTTCGATTGTGGATTCGAACATCTTATCCATGATATCGAGAGCAGCCTTCTTGTCGGAGCGGTATTCATAGAGGAATTCGCAGTTCTGAGCGATTGTATTTACGGATGTACCGCCGTTGATGATACCAACGTTGTAAGTTGTTCTGCCGATGTTAGGCACCTTGAGGCTGTAAAGAGTTGTGATGAGTGTGGAAGCGTAGAAGATAGCATTGCGGTTGCCGAATGCACCGTAGGAGTGGCCGCCTTCTGTTGTAATCTTGATGTTGTAGCGCTTGGAGCCTACTGCATCGTTTACGAGGCCCTTGAATCCGCCGTCGATAGCGAGAACTTCCTTGACTCTGCCTGCATAGTCCTTGAGAATCTGGCGGGAGCCCTTGAGGTTGCCGAGGCCTTCTTCACCTGCGTCAACAACGAAGAGGATGCCCTGATTTGGCTTGAGGTTGTTTTCTGTTACGAAGCGAGCCATATCCATAACTGCGATTGCGTTAGCTGTATCGTCGCCTACGCCAGGGCCGTGGATTTCGTCACCGTCGATGTAGATAGGCATTTCTGTCATATCAGGGAAAACTGTATCGGAGTGACCCATGATAACAACGAGGTCATCGCCTTCTGCGTGGTATGGGTAAACAACGTTGAGTGCATCGTCGATGTAAACGCCCTTTGCACCGAAGGATTCCATATACTTCTTGCAGTATTCTGC
>JAFYNW010000085.1 GCA_017547995.1 Clostridia bacterium
GCCCTTGCGCTGTCCTCACTGGCCACACCGTCGCATACAAGCGGCATAAGGTCGAGGCACATATCACAGCTTATTTTCATAGCAATCCCTCCTTTGTCAGCAGATTTCTGATTTTATTTTTAGCACGGAATTCAAGCGTCCGCGCAGAAGATTCCGCTATATTCAGTTTAGCAGAAATATCCTTGTAAGAAAAGCCGTCGGCACGCATTTTTATGGTGATGCGGCTTTTTTCATCCATTTCGTCTATAATTTCCATAACACGTTCAAGTTTTTCGCGGCTTATGATGTTTTCAAGCGGTGAATCGGTAGCATAAACCCCCGTCAGCATTTCAAGTGGCAGGTCGATTTTCTTTTTGCGAAGCCAGCTGAAATATGTATTTCGTGCGATGGATATGAGCCACGTCTTTTCGCTTGAATCACCGCGGAATCTGTGAAGCGAAGTCAATGCCGAGAGAAATACCTCGCTTAATAACTCCTCGGCAACAGCACTGTCGTGAGTCAGGCTGACAAGATAGCGGAAGATATCGTCCTTGTAAGCCATATATAATTTTTCAAGCAAGGACAACACCTCCTTTTTTGAATTGAAGGGGCGACCATTGGTCGTCCGCAGACGGATATTCTCTTTATACCTATTAGTAACATTATAACGCAAAACGTTGCAGAAATAAATAAAAAACCTCTCCACAATCGGAGAGGTAATTATTTTATAATTGCAGGGGCGAGCATTGCTCGTCCGACAAATCGTAGGGTACGGCATTTATGGTGTCCCGCCTATTTAATCCGTCGGAGACACATCAATGCATCTTCGATGCAATTCATGAACGTCAGTTCAATTCATGCCAACGGCAATTTATGTGCAAAGCACACTTCGTTTCACACGCAGTGTGATACTATTACTTTCCGCCCATGGAAAGATAGTCGAGGTAACCCTGCAGGATTACAGTTGCCGCAACAGCGTCAACCTTTGCTCTCTGCTTGCCCTTCTTCTTGCCGTTGTCGGAAAGAATTCGGTTAGCAATCTTGGAAGTGCCGCGTTCATCCCAGAAAACGATAGGAATATCCACGTGCTCCTTGATTTTTTCAGCGAAAGCACGGCTCATTTCAGCGCGCTCGCCCTCTGTGCCGTTCATATTTACAGGCAGACCCATAACAATACGCTCAGGCTTTTCAAGCTTGATGATTTCAAGAATCTTGTTAAGAAGCTTTTCGCGGTTGTATTCAGTTATAGTTTCAGCGCGTGTGCTCATCATACCGAGAATGTCGGAATAAGCAACGCCCGTTCTGTGGTCGCCAAGGTCTATACCGATAATTTTCATAGTTAATCTCCATTCTGTAGAGGCGAGCATCGCTCGTCCGTATGTGTAGGGGACGGCGCCCCCGACGTCCCGCAAGGACGAAGTCCGTTTTGTTCAATGTGCCGCAGGCACCGCATCGTTTGCAAAGCAAACATATCGCATCACCATAGGTGACACGTCTCATACATCTTAATTATACCAAAATATAATCATAAAATCAACAGCATCTTTATTTGTGCAAAAAGCACATATTTTATCGCCTTTATAAATAAATGATAAAAAATGTATTGAAAAAACAAATAAAATATTGAAATAAATAATATTGTATGATATAATGATGCGGATAAAAAGCGAAAGGAGGAAGAATGTCTATGCCAGAAAGCAAAAGACTGACTCAGATGGCAAAGAGCGGCGGGTGAGGAGCTAAACTCGGACCGGGTGTCTTAGATGAAGTACTCTCAAAACTGCCGACGTTTTTTGACCCAAACCTCATTGTAGGTTTTGACACCAGCGACGACGCTGCTGTATATAAGATAAATGATGAAACAGCGATGATTCAGACAGTGGATTTCTTCCCACCGATCGTCGATGACCCATATATGTTCGGGCAGATTGCCGCAGCAAACTCACTCAGTGACGTTTATGCAATGGGCGGCACACCTGTTACTTGTATGAATCTCGTTTCAATCAGCTCTTGTATGTCAATGAAGCAGGTTGAGGGAATACTGCAAGGCGGATACGACAAAGTGCGTGAATCAGGGGCAATTATTGCGGGCGGCCATACTATTGAAGATGCCGAACCAAAATACGGCCTTTGCGTCACAGGATTTATCCACCCAGATAAGGTTCTCAAAAACTCCTCTGCAAAAGAGGGGGACGTGCTCATTCTTACCAAGCCATTGGGCATAGGTATACTTGCAGGAGCATCCATGGCAGACGCTTTGGATGAAGTAAACTATAAACTGATGTGCCAGATGATGAGCACTCTTAATAAAAGGGCGCAGGAGCTTATGATGCCTTATGCGCCACACGCTTGCACTGATGTAACCGGCTTTGGTCTTCTCGGCCATGGCTATGAGATGGCAAACGGCGCAAAGCTTACTATGGAGCTGCACAGCACCTCACTTCCTATTATTGACGCAGCCATAGAGCTTGCAAAAGATGGTATTGTCCCGGCAGGGGCGTATGCCAACTATGAATATCTGAAGAACCATATCCATAACAAGGGTAATATTCCTGAGCACATGATGGACATTATGGTAGACCCGCAGACGTCAGGCGGTCTTCTCATCGCTCTTCCTGAAAACAGAGCGAAGGAGCTTCTCAAGGAGCTTGAGGAGATTACACCTTACGCCAGAATAATTGGTCAGCTTACGGCGAAAAAAGAAAAATCACTTATTGTTTATTAA
>JAFYNW010000086.1 GCA_017547995.1 Clostridia bacterium
AAAATCTGGACGTATATTGACAGCAATCATCAGAAATGGGAAGATGACGTATTTTATATTGAATAGAAAGGAAGTCTTGTTTCATGCTTCATTATGCATATATGGCTACGCCTGTGGGGATGCTGACTATTGCCGAGGAGGACGGATTTATCACGAATATTGCCTTCGGTCAGCGTACTTTTGACGGCATTTTGGGTGAAAATGCCCTTATTTGCAAGGCAAAGGCACAGCTTGAGGAATATTTTGCAGGGACTCGTAAGGATTTTGACCTGCCTCTCGATATGAAGGGTACGGATTTTCAGAAGCGGGTCTGGTCTGCCCTAACAACAGTGCCTTACGGCAGGACTGCGTCCTATAAGGATATTGCCCAAAAGGTTGACTCGCCGAAGGGCTTCCGTGCCGTTGGCATGGCGAATAACAGGAATCCCGTCGTCATCGTTGTGCCGTGCCACAGAATTGTTGGCGCAGACGGCTCGATGACGGGCTACGCAGGCGGAATCGAGGCGAAAGAGTTTCTGCTGGAATTGGAAAAGAAGAATATATAAACGGTACGTCATAAATGCCGTACCCTGCAAATCTGCTCCCACCGCCTTATCCGATTGCGTCGCAGACACCTTAACTGCCGCAGGCAATATAACTTATGCAAACCATACATAATGACACAATATGACCGTATATTCTTATTGACAATCTGCCGAAAAAGGAGTATTATAAAGTTACCTGAAAAACTAAAAGGAGATTCAAAATCATGATTGCTATTATCAATGCTAAAATCGTAACTATCACTAACGGCACAATCGAAAACGGCGTTCTTCTCGTTGAAGAAGGCAAAATCAAGGCTTATGGCGCAGACGTAGTTGTTCCTGAAGGTGCAGAAATCATCGACGCTAAGGGCGGCTGGCTCACACCTGGCTTCATCGACGTACATACACATATGTCCACATTCGGCGAACCTAACACAAACCCAGGTCTCCGTGGCGACGGCAACGAAATGTCTTCCCCAATCGTGCCTGAAATCCGTGCTATCGACGCTCTCAACCCACACGACCCATCCATCGAAGCAGTACGTAACGCAGGTTTCACAACTTGCTACACAGGCCCTGGCTCCGGTAACGTTTGCGGCGGTACAGGCGTAACTTTCAAGCTCCGCGGCAACACAGCTGAAGAAATGGAAATCCCAGGCCACCGTCACATGAAGTTCGCTCTCGGTGAAAACCCAAAGCGTAACTACGGCGCACGCAACATGATGCCTATGACTCGTATGGGTATCGCGGCTACATTCCGCAAGCTCCTCACAAACGCTAAGGCATACTCCGACGAGCTCCTCGCTGCTGAAGCAAACGGCACACCAAAGCCAAAGCACGACTTCCAGCTCGAAGCTCTCGTTCCTGTAGTTCGCGGCGAAATGAAGGCTCGTATCCACGCACACCGTGCTGACGATATCATCACAGCTATCCGTATCGCTCACGAATTCAACCTCGATTACTCTGTTGAACACGTAACAGAAGGCTACAAGATTATCAAGGAACTCAAGGAAAACAACGTTGACTGTATCGTTGGTCCTCTCCTCATGGGTCCTTCCAAGATGGAAATCTGGGGCTGCAAGCAGGAAACACCGGGTATCCTCAACGATGCAGGCATCAACGTAATGCTCACAGCTGATACAGGCTCCCAGACAGCTCATCTTCCAATGCACATCGGCTTCTGCATCGCACGCGGTCTTAAGGAAAAGGACGCATTTGAAGGCGTTACAATCCGCGCTGCAAAGCTTCTCGGCATCGAAGATAAGGTTGGCTCTATCGAAGTTGGCAAGGATGCTGACCTTGCAATTTTCGACGGCTTCCCATTCTCCAATCTTACACTCTGTAAGATGACAATGATTGACGGCGTAGTTTACAAGAACGAATTGTAATATTGAAACAAGAAGGCGGGCATATTGTCCGCCTTTTTATATAAAGTATGTAGGGGACGGCATTTATGACGTCCCGAAAAGGTGACGTTATGAAATTACCGGAAAGAAAGCAGGTACGTCTGAAGGATTTTGACTACAGCACCAATGGAAAATATTTTATTACGATATGCACTCAGGATAAAAAGAAGGTTTTGTCTGAAATAGCATGGGACGGCATTCATGACGTACCGCATATTGTGTTGTTGCCGTGCGGAGAAATTGTTGATAAGTATATCCACGTGATGAATGAACGATTTGAGGGTGCAACGGTTGAAAAATATATAATAATGCCTAACCATATTCATCTGATAATTGAAGTAGAGAATGGTGGCGGTATGTCGCAAGCGCCATCCCCTACAAATGCAGTTATACCAAAGTTCGTTTCATTGCTGAAGCGGTATTGTTCACGCGAACTTGGCGGAAATATATTTCAGCGCTCCTATCACGACCATATTATCCGTGATGAACAGGATTATCTCAAAATCTGGACCTATGTTGATAGTAACCATCAAAAATGGGAAGATGACGTTTTCTTTCTATAAAACAAAAAAACCACCCAAACGGGTGGTTTTTATATTGCTTTACCTTACAGCACTTTTGCGGATTTTTTATATTCGTCGATTTCGGAAATCTTGCCGACTGCTGCGAGGGACATCTTATCAAAGTCGAAGATGAAGTTTGCAAGCTCCTTGACGCTTTCGAGCGTTACAGCCTCGTAGCCTGCCGCGATTTCGTCAGCTGTGATTGGTCTGCCGTAAACCATCTGATTCTTCGCGTTGTTTGTCATACGTGTGGAAGTATTTTCGATGCTCATGAGAGCCGCCGCCTTGAGCTGATTCTTGGAGCGTTCAAGCTCTTCAGCAGTTACGCCGTTTTCGCAGATTTTGCGGCATTCTTCGCAGATAAGCTGAACAGCCTTGTGCTCTGTGTTCTTATTTGTCGCTGTGTAGATGCCGAGAACGCCTGTGCCCACAGAGGAAGAAACAAAGGAATAAACTGTGTAGCAAAGACCATTCTGTTCACGTACAGTCTGGAAAAGACGGGAGGACATACCGCCGCCGAGGATGTTGTTGAGCACAGCCGCTGTGAATCGTCTGTCGTCACCCTGAGCAAGAGCAGGGAATGCGATGTAGATGTGATTCTGCTCTGTATCACGTTCCTTGTTTACGAAAACAGGTGTGTATTCAGCTTCAGGCATAACAGGTGGGTTGCCTTCAGGCATATTTTCAAAGCGTGCGATGATTTTCTGGAGGCTTTCTTCGGAGAAAGAGCCTGCGAGAGAAACGAGAGTGTTCTTCGGTGTGTAATTCTTCTTATAGTAATCCATAAGAATGTTTTCGTCGATACCTGCAAGAGATTCGCGTGTGCCGAGGATTGGACGGCCGAGGGAGCATGTGCCGTACATATTCATAGCGAGAAGCTCGTTTGCAACGTCTTCAGGTGTGTCTTCGTACATACCGATTTCTTCGATGATAACACCGCGTTCAAGGTCTGTGTTTTCCTTTGTGAAGACAGAGTCGAAATACATGTGGCAGAGTGTTTCAGCACCCTTGTCGAGGTATTCGTCGAGAGTCTTTACGTAGTAGCAAGTGTTTTCCTTTGTTGTGAATGCATTTACACCGCCGCCGATAGCGTCGAAAGCTTCGGCAAGCTGAGCGGCATTCATCTTGTCTGTGCCCTTGAACATCATGTGCTCGATGAAGTGGGAGATGCCGGAAAGCTCTTCTGGCTCGTGACGGGAGCCGCTTTCAACCCAGATACCGAGAGCGCAGGAGCGGATGGATGGCACGTGCTCGTAAACGATGCGGATGCCATTTTTAAGTGTGATTGTATTTGTCATGTGGATAGTCCTTTCAGTGTATTTTGAATATGGCATAGCCATAGATGTGTCTACATTATATTGTACTTATTTTTTGCCAAAATGTCAAATATTATTATGGATTGGAAGACGGTCATTTTGATATACACCCCAGACGACAGGTCGCCCGGGGCC
>JAFYNW010000087.1 GCA_017547995.1 Clostridia bacterium
GAAGCCGCTGTAGATACCGTCAAGCTTTACGCCGATATCAACCCAGTGCTTGAGATAAGGCGGAATCTTATCTGTGAAGTCTGTCATCTGGAAGCCTTTGATACTTGTGTTTGTGGAAAAGTTTGCTGTAGGCACCGGGCAAACCTCAACACCGCAGGCGCTCATAACAGGAATTACAACTGTAAGCGCGCACTTGCCGTAGCCCGCCATATCGTGTACCGCACACACTCTTGGTACGTGTATCATAATTTTCACCTCAAAATCTGTTTTTTATTATAATAACACACTTTAAGACTATTGACAACAAGTTTTATTTATGTTAATATTGTAAGCAGTAAAATATGGATATTCTATGACGAGAACACGGGAATCTTGGTCACTTAAACACCAGAGATGTTTTGTCGCGGCTGAAAGCAAAACTTGTTTATGAAGATTCTTACCACCCTCTGAGAATTGCTGTGGTAAAAAAACAGCAACGTTTAACCGGCGTTATTCGGTCCTGAGCGGCAGGCTCTTTTTGGCTTGCAATCAGAGTGGAACCACGGATATGTATTATTCGCCTCTGTACTTTACAGGGGCGTTTTTTATTTTTACTAAAAATTTTTAATCTATACAAGGAGAAAGAAAAATGCTTAACATTACACTTAAGGACGGTTCAGTTATTTCTGTTCCTGCTGACTCAACTGCATTGGACGCTTGTAAGCAGATCTCCGAAGGTCTTGCACGTGCAGCTCTTGCCTGCGAAATCAACGGTGAACTCATGAGCCTCACAACTCCTCTCAAGGACGGCGACACACTCAACATCCTTACATTTGATTCCGAAGGCGGCAGATGGACTCTCCGTCACTCCGCAGCTCACGTTTTGGCACAGGCTGTAAAGCGCCTCTACCCTAACACAAAGTTTGCTATCGGTCCTGCTATCGACAACGGCTTCTACTATGACTTCGACAGCGACGTGACATTCACACCTGATCACCTCGAAAAGATCGAAGCAGAAATGAAGAAGATTATCAAGGAAGCTCTTCCTATCGTAAGAAGCGTACTTCCTAGAGAAGATGCTATCGCTTTCATGAAGGAAAAGGGCGAACCTTACAAGGTTGAACTCATTGAAGATCTTCCTGTTGATTCCGAAATTTCTTTCTACACACAGGGCGAATTCACAGACCTCTGCGCAGGTCCTCACGTTCCTGATACAGGCCGCATCAAGGCATTCAAGCTCACAAGTGCAACAGGTGCTTACTGGCGTGGCGACAGCTCCCGCAAGATGCTTCAGCGTATTTACGGTACAGCATTCATGAAGAAGGCTGACCTCGATGCACATCTCGAAGCTATCGAAGAAGCAAAGAAGCGTGACCACAACAAGATCGGCCGTGAACTCAAGTTCTTCACAACAGTTGACTACATCGGTCAGGGCCTCCCTATCCTTCTTCCAAAGGGCGCAAGAGTTATCCAGCTTCTCCAGAGATTCGTCGAAGACGAAGAACAGAAGCGCGGCTACCTCCTCACAAAGACACCTTACATGGCAAAGAGCGACCTCTACAAGATTTCCGGTCACTGGCAGCACTACCGTGACGGTATGTTCATCCTCGGCGATCCTGATGATGAATCCAAGGAAGTTTTCGCAATGCGTCCTATGACATGCCCATTCCAGTTCCAGGCATATCTCAACGAAATGCGTTCTTACAGAGATCTTCCTCTCCGCTATAACGAAACATCCACACTCTTCAGAAACGAAGATTCCGGCGAAATGCACGGTCTCATCCGCGTTCGTCAGTTCACAATCTCCGAAGGTCACCTCGCTTGCCGTCCTGACCAGCTCAAGGAAGAATTCACAGGCTGCGTAGACCTCGCAAAGTTCATGCTCGAAACACTCGGCCTCGACGAAGACGTTTCCTACCAGTTCTCCAAGTGGGATGAAAACAACAAGGAAAAGTACATCGGCACAAAGGAACAGTGGGATGCTGTTCAGGGCGAAATGAAGACAATCCTTGACGAAATGGGCATCACATATAAGGAAGTTGACGGCGACGCTGCTTTCTATGGTCCAAAGCTCGACATCCAGATCAAGAACGTACACGGCAAGGAAGACACACTCATCACAGTTCAGATCGACTTCCAGCTTGCTGAACAGTTTGGCATGGAATACATCGATTCCGACGGCACAAAGAAGTTCCCATATATCATTCACAGAACATCCATCGGTTGCTACGAACGTACACTTGCTCTTCTTCTTGAAAAGTATGCAGGTGCTCTCCCTCTCTGGATGGCTCCTGAACAGGTTCGTATCCTCCCTGTTACAGACAGAACTCTTGAATACTCCAAGGGTATCCAGAAGAAGCTTCAGGCTATGGGCGTAAGAGTTGAAGTTGACTCCAGAAGCGAAAAGGTTGGCTATAAGATCCGTCAGGCTCAGCTTGAAAAGGTTCCTTATATGCTCGTTCTCGGCGACAAGGACGAAGAAGCAGGCACAGTTTCTGTAAGAAACCGCAAGGACGGCGAAACAGAAGTTATGTCCCCAGAAGCATTCTTCGCAAAAATTGAAAAGGAAATTAAGGAGAAAGTTAAATAATGGCACAGGACAAGAAACTCGTTACAGCGATCACTCCTATGGACGTTGATTTCGCTCAGTGGTATACAGATATCGTTAAGAAGGCAGAACTCTGCGACTACTCTTCCATGAAGGGCTGCGTTATTCTCAGACCTTATGCTCAGGCTATCTGGGAAAACATTCACAACATTTTCGATGGCATGATCAAGGAATCCGGCCACGAAAACGTAGCTATGCCTCTCTTCATTCCAGAAAGCCTTCTTCAGAAGGAAAAGGATCACGTTGAAGGCTTCGCACCTGAAGTTGCATGGGTAACACACGGCGGCTCCGAAAAGCTCGAAGAACGTCTTTGCGTTCGTCCAACATCCGAAACACTCTTCTGTGAACACTTCTCTCACATCGTTCACTCTTACAGAGATCTTCCAAAGCTCTACAATCAGTGGTGCTCTGTTGTTCGTTGGGAAAAATCCACACGTCCATTCCTCAGAACTCGTGAATTCTGGTGGCAGGAAGGTCACACTGTTCATGAAACAGAAGCAGAAGCAAGACAGGAAACACTCCAGATTCTCGACAACTATGCAGAACTTGCTGAAAAGTACCTCTGCATGCCTGTTATCAAGGGCAGAAAGACAGACAAGGAAAAGTTTGCAGGCGCAATGGAAACTTACACAATCGAAGCTATGATGCACGATGGTAAGGCTCTCCAGAGTGGTACATCCCACTACTTCGGTGACGGCTTTGCAAAGGCATTCGACATTTCCTTCGCAAACCGTGAAGGCGGTATGTCCTACGCTCACGAAACATCCTGGGGTATCTCCACACGTCTCATCGGCGGTATCATTATGACTCACGGTGACGACAGCGGTCTCGTTCTCCCTCCAGCAGTTGCTCCAATCCAGGTTGTTATCATCCCTGTTGCTTCCCATAAGCCAGGCGTTATCGACAAGGCTCGTGAAGTTGCTCAGACTCTCAAGGCTGCAGGCATCAGAGTAAAGGTTGACGAAACAGACAACTCCCCAGGCTGGAAGTTTGCTGAATACGAAATGAAGGGTGTTCCACTCCGTCTCGAAATCGGTCCACGTGACATTGAAAATAACTCCTGCGTTCTCGTTCGCAGAGATAACCGCGAAAAGACAGTTACATCCCTCGAAGGTCTCGCAGACAGCGTAAAGGCAATGCTCGACGTATTTGCTAAGGCTATTTACGAAAAGGCAAAGGCAAACATGGACAACAACACAATCACAGCTACAACTCTTGAAGAAATGAAGAACAACATTTCCGAAAAGCCAAGATTTGTTAAGGCTATGTGGTGTGGTGACCTTGCTTGTGAAGAAAAGATCAAGGAAGAAACAGGTATGCCATCCCGCTGTATGCCATTCGCTCAGGAACATATCTCCGACGTATGCCCTGTTTGCGGCAAGCCAGCTAAGCACATGGTAGTATTCGGTATCGCTTACTAATTCAATATAAAACTAAAAGGCAGGTTAAATAACCTGCCTTTTTATTCATTTTTCTGATTGATATAAATCACAAATATTTAATAATCAAATACTTTATTTATCTTCCTGAGTTACGTAGCAGCGGCAATGCTCTGTGCCTGCGTCTTCACAGATACCTTCGATTGTCATATCCTGCTCACGCATATAGTTGATATACTTGACACCAAAGTCGCTGAGTGCATCTAGTACAGCTGTGAGTTCCTCACCTATCGGGCTGAGTGAATACTCAACGTGAGGCGGAACGACAGGATAAACCGTTCTTATAACCAATTTATCCTCTTCAAGACGACGCAGTTGCTTTGTAAGTGTGGCCTGAGTGAGGCCTTTAAGATATTTACAAAGCTCGTTGAATCTCAGCGGACCGTTCTTGAGATAGCACAAAATAAGGATAGCCCATTTGCCTGAAAGCACCTTCTGCGCTGTGACGTACGGACATTTACAAAACATTTCCTGTTCAAATTCATTATCTGTATGTTTCATTTTATCACCCCACAGTATCTTTTTAGATACTAATATAAGATTAAAATCGTACTTGCTTTTTTGTTGCTTTAAGTATATTATATAATTAGTATAATGTCAACAATATTTTTATATCAGGTGGAACACATGTCAGATATTATTCTTAAACTTGAAAATATATCAAAAAGCTTTGGAGAAACTCAGGTTCTTAAGGACATTGACCTCGAAATCGCAAAGGGTGAGTTTGTAACTCTTCTCGGTTCTTCCGGTTGCGGCAAAACAACAACTCTCAGAATTATTGCAGGTCTTGAAACTGCCGACAACGGCAAGGTATACCTCAATGGCGAGGACGTTACAGATGCCGAGCCTAACAAGCGTAACGTGAACACAGTTTTCCAGAACTACGCCCTCTTCCCTCACCTCAACATTTTTGACAACATCGCATACAGCCTTAAGCTCAAGAAGGTTGATAAGAATGAAAGAAAACGTATTGTCTCAGAGGCTCTTGCTCTCGTTCAGCTTGAGGGTTATGAGAAGCGTATGCCAAGCGAACTTTCAGGCGGTCAGCGTCAGCGTATTGCTATTGCACGTGCTATCGTAAACAAGCCTGACGTTCTCCTTCTCGACGAGCCGCTCGGTGCTCTCGACCTAAGTCTCCGCAGACAGATGCAGATTGAACTCAAGAAGCTGCAGAAGCAGCTTGGCATCACCTTTATTTATATCACTCACGATCAGGAAGAAGCTCTCAATATGTCCGATCGTATCGCTGTTATGAACAAGGGTAACTTCGAGCAGATTGCTCACCCTAACGAGATTTATAATCATCCGTGCACTTCCTACGTCGCATCCTTCGTTGGCTCTGCAAACATCCTTTCCGGTACAGTTGAAAAGGTTGAAAATGGTGTTGCGCGTGTTGTTACAGATTACGGCGTATGCCACGTGGACTGTGGAAAATATTCCGTATCCAACGGGCAAAAGGTTAATTTTGCAGTGCGAGGTGAAAATATCAGAATCGAAAAGTCTTCTGCAGAAGGTCTTTCCGCTGTTATTTCCGACGTAAACTTCGTGGGCAATATGCTCCGCACTTCGCTTATGCTTTCTGACAACAACGAAGTAATCGCAACAAAGCACGGCATAACTTCCGAATATTCCGTCGGCCAGCAGGTTATCTTCTCTTTCGAGCCTTCAGCTGCAGTATTCGTTGATATGGAGTAATTGCTTATGAAAAATAAGAAAACCTCTAAAATATCACTGGCTATGCTGGCTCCTATATATATCTTCACGATAATCTTCGTAGCGCTCCCACTCGTTTATATGTTTCTACTCAGCTTTCTCAAGCAGGCTGAATCATGGGGCGTTATCTATGAATTCACTTTGAAGAATTATCTTGATATCCTCGAGCCGATTTATCTTACAACCTTTGTTGAATCATTCAAGCTTGCCGTTATCACCACGCTTTTAGTCGTTATAATCGGCTATCCTTTCGGATATTTTATGGCTAAGCTTTCAGCAAAATGGCGCGGCAGAATGATGCTTCTCCTAATGGTGCCATTCTGGACCAACTCTCTTATCAGACTTTACGGCTGGATTATTATTTTCCGTGCAAACGGTCCTCTCGATAAGATACTGATGTTTTTTGGCATCACACAGGAGCCTCTCAAACTTCTCTATACATATCCTGCCGTTGTGGTCGGTATGGTCTATGCGCTCGT
The DNA here is from genome assembly GCA_017547995.1 of Clostridia bacterium. Lineage (GTDB taxonomy): Bacteria > Bacillota > Clostridia > Oscillospirales > Butyricicoccaceae > SIG471. The sequence continues at coordinate 6,219 of JAFYNW010000087.1, forward strand.
TCCATTTATGATTCTTGCTGTATTTTCCAGCGTTGAAAAGATGGACTGGAGTCTTGTTGAAGCTTCACGCGACCTTGGTGCAACCTCCTTTGAAGCATTCAGAACGGTTACTCTTCCGCTTACGCTTCCTGGTCTTCTCTCAGGTATTATCCTCACGTTTGTTCCTTCGATGGGCCTCTTCTTCATTGCTGATATTCTCGGCGGCAATAAGGTAGTTCTCGTAGGTAACGTAATTCAGGAACAGCTTATGAAGGCGCACAACTGGCCTTTTGCAGCGGCACTTGCCGTAATCCTTATGCTTATGACAAGTATCCTCATCTATACATACAGAAAAATCACAAAGGTTAACGAATTGGAGGGCATTCTATGAGAAACAAGACTAAATTGCCCAACGTTTATCTTGGCATAATAATGTGCCTCATGTATATGCCTATCCTTCTCGTTATCATTTTCTCTTTCAACGAAAGCAAAATCACTTCTGTGTGGGCAGGCTTTTCACTTAAATGGTACAAGGAGCTTTTCAACGACAAATCGATGTTTGATGCCCTTGTAAACAGCCTCATTCTCGGCGCTTGCTCTTCCCTTGCGGCGGGTGTTATCGGCACACTTGGTGCAGTCGGTATGTCGCGTAAGCATCTCAAGACAAACGGAATTATTGAATACGTCTCCACTCTTCCGATTATGATTCCTGAAATCATTCTCGGTATGGTTTTCCTCGTATTCTTCTCCCTCATCGGTCTTCCGTTCGGTATGACCTCGCTCATCATAGCTCACACAACCTTCTCTGTGCCATACGTCTTTATGCTCGTCAAGGCAAGACTTGTCGGCATTGACAAAAGCTACGTTGAAGCGGCCCGCGACCTTGGTGCTTCCGAAACAAGAGCATTCTGGGATATTACAGTACCGCTTGTAACTCCGGCTATTCTTTCAGGTATGATGCTTGCGTTCGCAATGAGCTTTGACGACGTTATCATCAGCACCTTCGTTACCGGTGCAAAGACCACTACCCTTCCGCTCAAGATTTACACCCAGCTCAAAACGGGTATTTCACCTAAAATCAACGCTATCTGCACACTTATGTTTGTTGTGACACTGGCTTTGGTTATAGGCTCACAGATGTTAAACAAAAATAAAAAACAATAAAAACAAAGGAGAAAAAACATGAAAAGACTCATCGCTCTTTCCCTCGCACTCGTTCTTTCTCTCTCCCTCTTTGCAGGCTGTGCTAAAGAAGAAGAAAGCAAGACAATGACACTCTTCACTTGGGAAGGTATGTTCCCACAGGAAGTTCTCGATGGCTTCACAGAAGAAACAGGCATCGAAATCAACTACGTAAACTTCGACTTCGACGAAACAATGCTCGCAAAGCTCGAAGCTGCTGAAGGCGGCGAATACGACCTTATCATTGCTGACGACTACATCATCGAAACAGCAATCGCTCAGGGCCTTGTTCAGAAGCTCGACAAGAACAGCATCAAGAACGTTGGCAACGTAAACCCATTCTATCAGGGTCAGTTCTTCGATCCAAACAACGAATACACAGTTCCTTATGGTGCTGGCGTTATGGCTCTTGCTTACAACCCTGCAAACGTTGAAAAGGAAATCACAAGCTATGAAGACCTCTGGGATGCTTCCCTTTCCGAAAAGATCGGCGTTGTTGGTAACTACCGCGTTGTAAACGGTATGGCTCTCAAGACAATGGGCGAAAGCTACAACACAAATGACGTTGCAGTTATCGAAGAAGCAGGCGCAAAGATGCTCGAGCTCGCTCCAAACATCCGCCTTATCAAGGACGATAACATTCAGGACGACCTCGTTTCCGGCGAAATCGACGTAGCAGTTATGTACACATCTCAGGTTACATTGGCTATGCTCGCTAACCCAGACCTCAAGGTAGTATTCCCTGAAGAAGGCTTTGGCTTCGGCATCATGGCTCAGTTCATTCCTTCCAAGGCTCCAAACGCTGCAAACGCTCACAAGTTCATCGACTACATTCTCCAGCCTGAAATTTCCAAGCAGTGCTACGAATGGATGGGCTATTACTGCACAAACGCAAAGGCAGACAGCCTTATCGAAGATGCATACAAGAGTTTCCTCACACTCCCAGCAGACGTAGATGCTTCCTCTGCTGAAATGATTCAGAATATCTCTGCTGAAGCTGATGCTGCTCATACAAAGGTATGGACAGAATTCAAGGCAGCTTGCGGTCAGTAATTCAATAAAACTCAAAAGCGTACCCACGCGGGTACGCTTTTTTCTTGCATTTGTTTTATTTTAATGATATATTATATTTATACTATATTTCCGAGGTGATATTATGCCTTTTGAGATTATTCGTGCTGATATTACTCAGCTTGAGGTTGATGCTATTGTCAACGCCGCTAATTCGCATCTTATGGCTGGCGGTGGTGTTTGCGGCGCTATTTTCAAGGCTGCGGGGGCATCTCAGCTTCAGGCTGCCTGCAATAAAATCGGCTATTGTGACACAGGTGATGCCGTTATTACAAAGGGCTTTGACCTTGCCGCAAAATATGTTATCCACGCAGTCGGCCCTATATGGCAAGGCGGCAACAAGAGTGAAGCCATGCTTCTGTATAATGCATACTCACGCTCACTTGCTCTTGCAAAAGAAAATAACGTTGAAAGCATCGCCTTCCCTCTCATTTCATCAGGTATCTACGGATTCCCTCGCGCGTCTGCTTTGAAAATCGCAGTAAATGCCATCACAGACTTTCTTCTTTATGAAGATATGATGATTTATCTTGTAATTTATGATGCAAGCTCATTTGATATAGGCGAAAAGCTTTTCAGCAATATCAAGTCGTATATCGACGATAATTACGTCGCTTTTCATACTATCGACCGCAGAGAACGTCTCAACTGCGAAGAAATAGTTCAAAGCCACGCCCCTTCCTGCCCAGCTTCTATGGCTATCGAGGACGTAGTCTGCAATCTTGACGAAAGCTTTTCACAGATGCTTCTTCGCAAAATCGATGAATCGGGTATGAGTGATGCACAGTGCTATAAGAAGGCCAATATAGACCGCAAGCTTTTTTCAAAAATCCGTAGCGACGTCAATTATCATCCAAGCAAATCAACTGTGCTCGCCTTTGCAATTGCACTCGAGCTTTCTCTCCCTGAAACAAACGAGCTGCTCAAAAAGGCAGGCTTCGCATTTTCCCATTCGTATAAATCCGACGTTATCGTCGAATATTTTATCAAAAACAAGAACTACAATATTTTCGAGATAAACGAAGCCTTGTTCGCCTTTGATCAGGGACTTTTAGGCGGATAATTTGTCGCATTCGAAGCGACCATTTTCAAATCATATAGCTCTATAATATGACTGTAAGTTAAAGCTGACAGTCATATTTTTATGGAGGTATATTATGAACAACAACCTTACTGAACTTGTTTTTATTATCGACAGAAGCGGCTCTATGCATGGTCTTGAAGCTGACACAATGGGCGGATTCAATTCTATGATTGAAAGACAAAAACACAGCGATGGCGACGTATTGGTTTCCACTATTCTTTTCAACGACAAAACCGAGATTATCCATGACCGCGTGAGCATAAACAGTGTGAGACCTTTGTCGGAACGTGATTACTTTGCATCAGGCTCCACTGCCCTGCTCGATGCTATCGGCTATGCTATAAATCATATCGGAGGCATCCATAAATATTCCCGCAACGAAGACGTACCACACAAGACGCTTTTCGTCATCACAACCGATGGTATGGAAAACTCAAGCCACGCGTTTAATGTAGGGCAGATTCGTCAGATGATTGAGCGCCAGAAAAATCGTTTCGGCTGGGAGTTTTTATTCCTTGGTGCAAATATCGATGCCATCGGCACGGCAAGAAGCTTTGGAATCAGCGAAAGCAGGGCTGTAAACTATAATTGTGATTCCGAGGGTACACAGCTCAACTATGACGTACTGAATGAAACAATCAGCACATTCCGTGTTGACAAAATCAGTGATAAATGGAAAGAACGAATTGATTCAGACTATAAGAAAAGAAGATAAAAAAATGCAGGTAATATTACCTGCATTTTTATTTTAGAAGAAGCTTAACTGATTTGTTTTTGGGATATTGCCGAGAGCACCCACCTTATCAAGGGCATCTACAACCGATTTGCCGACCTTTGGGCAACGGAGTATAATATCCTCACCGGACATAAACTTGTCCTTCTTACGCTCTTCAACGATATCTTCAGCCGCAACAGCGCCTACACCAGGCAATGCTGTAAACGGAGTGATGAGACCATCCTCAGTAGGCACAAACTTTTCAACCTCTGACTTATAGATATCGATAGGCTCAAACTTGAATCCACGCTTATAGAATTCGTGGCAGACTTCAAGTGTGATGAGCATATCATCTTCTGCACCTGAGCGTTTTTCCTTACTGTGAAGCTCGTTCATCTTCTTGACTACCATTTCATCACCGAAGGTCATAACCGATGCATCGAAGCCGTTTGCACGGATACCGAAATATGCACTGTAGAATGCAAGTGGCTTATGAACCTTGAACCATGCGATTCTGAAGGCCATCATAACGTAAGCAACGGCGTGAGCTCGTGGGAAGAGGTAGGCGATTTTCTTACACGATTCGATATACCATTCAGGAACCTTATGATCACGCATAATTGTTTCCCAGTCAGGCTTGAGCCCCTTACCCTTTCGGACGGCTTCCATAATTGTGAAGGCAGTCTTGTTTTCAACACCAAGAGACATAAGATAACGCAGAATGTCGTCTCGGGTGGAAACTACGTCCTTGATTGTACCGTGACCTGCCTTGATAATATCCTGAGCGTTGTTGAGCCATACGTTGGTACCATGTGACAGGCCGGAAATCTTGAGCAGGTCGTCGAACGCAGACGGCTGTGTATCAAGAAGCATCTGTCGTACGAACTTTGTGCCGAATTCCGGAATAGCAACGGCACCTGTTACACCGAGAATAGGGTCATCCTTGTCAAGCGGCTCATCGTTCTTTGTATGAAGATTGGAGATATCTGTGAATATACCCATTGTCTGCTTGTCATCGAGAGGAATCTCACGGGCATTGATGCCTGTAAGCTCTTCAAGGCGCTTGATCATCGTCGGATCATCGTGGCCGAGAAGGTCAAGCTTGAGCAGATTATCATGGATGGAGTGATAATCGAAGTGGGTTGTGATAATGTCTGTATCAGGGTCATCGGCAGGATGCTGCACTGGTGTGAAGTCATAGATGGAAACTTCCTTAGGCACAACCATAAGCCCGCCAGGGTGCTGACCTGTAGTACGTTTGATACCCGTACATCCCTGAACAAGACGATTTTCTTCTGCCCTGTTCTTAACGATACCCTTTTGTTCAAGGAACTTCTTTACGAAGCCGTATGCAGTTTTGTCCTTGATGGTACCGATAGTACCTGCACGGAAAACGTTTTCTTCACCGAAGATGTTGATAGTTTCTTTATGTGCTCTCGCCTGATATTCACCCGAGAAATTAAGGTCGATATCGGGAGTCTTGTCGCCGTCAAAGCCAAGGAAGGTAGCAAAGGAAATATCAAAGCCATCCTTCTTAAGCCATTCACCGCAAACCGGACATTCTTTATCAGGAAGGTCGACACCGCAACCGTATTCCTGCGGAACGTCGAAAATACTATGCTTACATTTTGGACAAACATAGTGAGGCGGCAATGCATTAACCTCTGTGATACCCGTAAGGAAGGCAACGAAGGACGAACCAACGGAGCCTCGTGAGCCAACGAGATAGCCATCGGAAATCGACTTGGAAACCAGCTTCTGTGCAATAATGTACATAATATCGAAGCCGTGACCGATGATAGAGTCGAGCTCAAGCTTGAGTCTGTCCGAAACAAGCTGCGGCAGATTGTCGCCATAGATTTCAGCAACTCGTGTTCTGCACATATTTTCAATATCGCGCGCTGAGTTTTCAATCTTTGGCGGATACTGCTCCTTCGGGATAGGACGATAGCTTTCGCACATATCAGCTATCATATTTGTATTTGTGACAACGACTTCAAACGCTTTTTCTTTACCCAGATAGCTGAATTCTTCAAGCATTTCGTCAGTCGTCTTGAAATAGAGCGGAGCCTGGTCGGATGCATCGGAGAAGCCCATACCCGTCATCATAATTTCACGGAAATAGCAGTCCTCCGGCTCGATAAAGTGAACGTCACCCGTTGCTACAACCGGCTTACCAAGCTTGTCACCAAGCTTTACAATCGTTCTGTTGAAGTCTCTTATCTGGTCGAAATCCTTTGCAATGCCCTTTGCAATCATAAAGGCATTGTTGCCGACAGGCTGAATTTCAAGATAGTCGTAGAACTTGGCAATTTTGACAAGCTCGTTCCACGTAGCGCCTCTTGTGACTGCGCTGTAAAGCTCGCCAGCTTCACACGCAGAACCGATGATAAGGTCGTCTCTCATCTTCTCAATCATACTCATAGGCATAATCGGATGACGCTTGAAGTACTTGAGATGGGAATGAGAAATCATTTCATATAGCGCTCTCAGACCCTTCTTATTCTTTACAAGAATAACCATGTGGTATGAGTTGCGCGAGATGCCGCCAATATTCTTTGTGGCTTCGGCAACGGCTGTATTGATTTCATCAACAATTTCAACCTTGTAATCTGTCTTGAGCATTTCCCATAATTTAAGGACAATCTGCGCAAGCACCTTTGTATCTTCAAGTGCTCTGTGGTGGTTGAATGCAAGACCGAAATGCTCAGCAAGGTTGTTGAGTCTGTGTTTTTTAAGCTGTGGGAGCAGGCACTTTGCAAGAGTTACCGTGTCGATAGATACGAAATCTTTTTCAATACCAAGTCTTTCGCAGGCTACACGCATAAACCCTGTATCAAAGTCTGCGTTGTGCGCAACAAGCGGTCTGTCCCCGATATATTCGAGGAATTCAGGAATTACAATTTCCATAGGACGCGCATCACGCACCATATCGTTATCAATGCCCGTAAGGTTTGTGATTTCCATAGGAATACTTACGGTAGGCTTGATATAAGTATGATATTCGCTCAACTCTTCACCATTCTTCATGATGACGGCGGCGATTTCAATAATTTCGCATTTCTGTGCGTTAAGGCCTGTTGTTTCAAGGTCAAAAACAACTATTTCATCATCGATTTTCTGACGGCTGTTTCCCTTTACAGCGCCCTTGTTATCGATGTCATTGACAGCATAAGCCTCGATACCATAGATTACCTTGAAGTCTTCCATGCCACTTGCTGCATTCATAGCATCAGGGTATGCCTGAGCAACACCATGGTCTGTGATAGCAAGTGCTTTATGGCCAAAGCCTGCTGCAGTTTTGATAGCAGCCTTTGTATCGCAGAAGCCATCCATAGAGGACATTGTTGTATGAAGATGGAGCTCGACACGCTTCTGCTCTGCCTTATCCTTACGTCTTTCAACCTTTTCTTTAATAATTGCAGTTGGAGTAAGGATTGTATCATTTTCAAACTTCGACCAGCTTACTGTGCCTTGTACTGCAACTGCATCTGTTTTGAGTGCCTTTGCAATATCGTCAACGATTTCATCTTCAAAAAGTTTGACGACTCGGATAGAGCCTGTGCCATCGTACATATCAAACGTAACGACGGTTTTGCCCTTGCCATTGAGCTTTCGTGTTTCACGGAAAAAGATTCTGCCCTTGACCATAACCTTACTGCCGTCAGGTATAATATCGGCAATATTGGTGATTTCACGAGTTACTGGCTTGCCATAGATGATATTTTCATCTTCCTTTTCAGGCTTGAAGATTACTGCATTAGGGTCCTTCTTTTTCTTCCAAGGTGGATTATCCGCAGGCTTGCTTTCCTGCTTTGGCTTTGGTTTAGCCGGCTCGCTTGCAACGGCACGCGCTTCATCCTCCAGCTTTCTGATTTCTTCAGCACGGATTTTATCAAAGCTTTTGCCGGTGTTTTCACATTCGATGATATCAACGAAGATACTTTCGCCAAGCCATTCGGCAAGAATCTTTTCCATATCAGCCTTGATGGCTTCGACACGGAAGCAAAGCTCTTTTATGATATGTAACGTGAGTCTGTTATTTTCAAACGAAACCTTTTCCTGATTGAGTGATGCCTTGAATGAAGGATATTTATCACCAAGGAATGCAATAATAGTTTCGATATCACGCGGCGACAACTCTTCCACGTCATACACAACCTTGGTTTTTACACTTTCAAGCTCGTAAGCTTCTTTGATTTCTTCTTCTGTATCTCGCACAATATAAGGAAGAATAAGCTCGTTTGGCTCGATTGTAAGCTTAAGCGAATTATTTTTGACATCAGGAATAAACTCCTTTACCAAGGAGCTCCAGATAGGGCTATTTACTTTACATCTTTCGCAAATATCGTAGAGATGTACTGTACTCATATTTTTTCACCGGTTAATTCTTCAATATATTTTATAAGCTCTGGAACAATCTGATCTTCTGCGACCTTCTTGATTATTTCACCCTTGGCAAAAATAAGACCTTCGCCCTTGCCGCATGCAACGCCTACGTCTGCTTCTCTTGCCTCTCCAGGACCGTTTACAACGCAGCCCATAACTGCAACGTTGAGCTTTGCCTTGACGCCCGAAAGCTTCTGTTCAACTTCCTTCGCAAGATCGATAAGACCTACTCTTGTTCTGCCACAAGTTGGGCAGGAAACGATATTTACACCGCTGTCCGTCATACCGATAGACTTGAGGATAGACTTAGCAGCATAGATTTCCTTAACAGGGTCGTCTGTAAGAGAAACACGGATTGTATCACCGATACCATCGCACAAAAGCGAGCCGAGTGCAACGGCAGACTTGATTGTGCCCATATATTCCGTGCCAGCCTCAGTTACACCGAGATGGAGCGGATATTCGCATTTGTCTGCCATCAATCTGTATGCATCGATGTTATTTTTTACGTTTGAAGTCTTAATGGAAATACAGATGTCTGTAAAGTTGCATTTTTCAAGAATATCAACGTGGCGCATAGCACTTTCCACAAGACCGATTGGTGTAACACCATACTTTTCAAGGATAGGCTTTTCAAGTGAGCCGCCGTTTACACCGATACGGATTGGAATACCCTTGTCCTTACATACC
>JAFYNW010000088.1 GCA_017547995.1 Clostridia bacterium
CTAATTCCCTGTCCGTAGGGGACGACGCCCCCGGCGTCCCGCAAAGAAAGATTTTTCGTTTTACTCAGAATGACATCGTAGGGGAGGGTCTCTGCGCTTTCACGCGGTACGTCATAAATGCCGTACCCTACACACCATACTGAAAAAATCAAAATGACGTAGCAGCGTAGGGGACGACGCCCCCGGCGTCCCGCAAAATCGATATAAATCTCTGGTGAGATTTTCTATATGCGCTGTGCGCCCGATATGTTTTGTAAAAAACTGATATGTCCTGAGGACAAGAACAAAAGGAGAAACCTTATGAAGAAAATCGTTGCAGTAAATACAAGTCCACGCACAGGCTGGAATACTTCCACGCTGGTCAATGAAGCGGCAAAGGGCGCACAAAATGCAGGTGCAGAGGTTGTTGTATTCGACCTTTACAAGCAGGAAAAGTTCACAGGCTGTGTCTCCTGCTTCGGCTGTAAGCTTGCTCCAAACGAAGGCAAGTGCATCTGTCAGGATGGTCTTACGCCAATCCTCGATGCTATCCGTGAAGCAGATGGTCTCATCATCGGCACACCAAACTATCTCAGCAACGTCTCGGCCGGCTTCCACGCACTCCACGAGCGCCTTTACTTCCAGTACGTAACTTATCAGAAGGAAAATCCAAGCTATCCGCACCGCAAAATCCCTGTGCTTTTCATTATGACAAGCGGTGCAGGCGATGCGGCTTACACACCTGACGGCTATGGTCGCCTTGTGGAAACCTATAAGCGCACACTCGGCATGATTGGCCAAACAAAGGCACTCATCAGCGCAGACGCATATCAGGTCAGCGATTACAGCAAGTACAACTGGACACTCTTTGACCCTGCGGCAAAGAAGGAGCGCTTTGATACAGTATTCCCACAGCACAAGCAGCAGGCATTCGACCTCGGTGCTGAAATGGTGCAGAATCCTTGGGAGGCATAAAATGACACCTACTTACATAATTGCAGGGGTGCTGATTTTTGTGGCTTTTGCCATCCTTCAGTACTGGACCCTGAAAAACGGACTTTCACACAGCGTACGCGTGATGCCGCTGACAATCGCACTGGTAATGGTCTTTCTTTGCCTTATGCTCTATTCAGGCGCATTCGGCGGTGAAGGCAGTGAAGTGGAAGGATTCAAGTCAAGCCAGATTTACGGCCTCGCATTCGGTGTGATGTCTGCCTGTGCCCTCGTAGGCGACCTCCTCGTGTGGATTGTCTGGAAGCTGACACATAAAAAGCAAAAAACAACACAAAAGAAGAAAAAGTAAGAACGCATCACAATAAAATCCTGTCTGTATAAGTGTAACCCCTGAGGCTTGCCTCCCTCTGAGGAGGGAGGTGTCACCACAGGTGACGGAGGGAGAGAAACTATAAATTGCGTCGCAGACACCACACCTTTTCACTCTTCACGGTTACATCTTACTTAGTTTAATCACAGGAGGCACACAATGAAAAAACTCATCGTAATTTCAACAGTCCTCGCCCTTGTGCTGTCGATTTTCACGTATAATTCCACACCACCATTACCGCAACAGATTGGTGAAACCCGTGTTTTCGTCTACCGCGACAGCAAGGAAGAAATTATAAAGCCGGGTTTTGTATTGCAGGACGATGGAGTGTTTACGATGACCTTCTCGGCCGTCAGCAGCTTTTTCGCTGTAGGCAAATACGAGGAAACTGAAAACGACCTCACTTTTTATACCAATGAAGGCGATTTATGGTATCACTTCATAAAGACAGACAAAGGCTATGCCTATGATACGGCAAAGTCTACAGGCTCGACATGGTTTGCCGATATCCCCGACGGCGCATTATTTTATTAGAACAAGAAAGGACGTACTTATGGTTATTATTGATAAGGAAAAATGTATCGGTTGCGGTCTTTGTGTAAGCGACTGCGTAGGCGACAACATCATTATTGAAGATGGCAAGGCTTGTCTTAAGGATTCCTGCATCCAGTGCGGTCACTGCGTTGCAATCTGTCCAATGAATGCCGTTTCCATCCCTGACTACGATATGGATGAGGTGGAAGATTTTGATAAAAACCGCTTCGGCTTTGATATCGACAATCTGCTCCACACAATCAAGCAGCGCCGCAGTATCCGTCAGTTTGAAGACCGTAAGGTAGAGCGCGAAAAGCTTGAAAAACTTGTTCAGGCAGGACGCTACACAGCAACAGGCTCCAACAGTCAGAATTGCCGCTTCGTCATCGTGCAGGACGGCATGGACGAATATAAGAAGATGATATGGAAGGGCATCGATTATGCCATCGAAACACCGGGCGTACTCCCTGAGGACAGACGTCTTTCCTTCAAGAAGGTGGCCGACAGACGTGCAAAGGGCATTGATTTTATGTTCCGCAACGCTCCTGCGGTTGTCTACGTGGCATCCCCAAGCCCTGTCAATGCAGCTCTCGCTGCACAGAATATCGAGCTTGCCGCCGTTTCAATGGGCCTCGGTGTTATGTATAACGGCTACGTTGTCGGCGCAACAAATATGAATCCTGAGGCACTCAAGTGGCTCGATATGGAAGATAAGCCTGCAGCGGTATGTATGCTTTTAGGATATCCAAGCGTAGAATATAAGCGCAGCGCACCACGCAAAGAGGCCGACGTCCGCTGGAGATAAAGTCAAAAAATTAAAATTAAAGGACGGGATATCCCGTCCTTTTTCTTATCTGTGTATTGATTTATAATAATTCCAGTAGGAAACTGCAAAGCTGATGAAAACGCCGAGATAGAGAACAAACATACAGCAGAAAACTATGCCGAGACCGCGGTTTACAGGGGAGTCCATCATATTCTGCGAAATCATCTGAGGGATTATAAGGCAGAAGAAAATTACAAGCAGCGGAATCATACGCCCTGTGAAAACACGCTTCATCATATCAAGGCGGGATTCATCGTCGCAGAAAATTTCTTCATTATCGCCCACTTCGCTTGCATCCTTGCGGAAATAGCTGTAGCCGACAAAATTCTGCAGATATTCCCATCCGCAGTCGCTGAACATCTGCACATATTCAGTCTTGTTGGAAACGCTGTCAGGATTATAGTCGAGCTGATAGACAACATCCTTAGGCTGACATTTTTTGAAATGATAAAGCCCAAAGCCGCTGACGTTGACAAATTCCCAGCCGTTTTTGTGCTGTTCACGCAGATATTTTTCTTCCTTTTTCCATTCGGGAACCGAGAAGAACTTCAATTCAGTCTTTGTATCCTTCATTTATTTTACCTCCATCATACTTTTGTAAAGACGCTCAATTCGCTTCATTTCAAGGTCGAGTACCTGAGTGCCAAGCTCGGTTATACGGTAAATCTTTCTCTTGTCCTCTTCACGCACAAAGCATATGAGTCCGTCCTTTTCCATTTTGGAAAGGCTGCCGTAAAGAGTGCCCGGGCTTATTTTTATTTCGCCGCCTGTCAGCTGTTCGGTTTTCTTGACTATGCTGTATCCGTGGGCTTCCTCTCTCAGACAGAGCAGGATATAGAAGCCGGTTTCTGTCATGGGCACATAAACTTTTCTGATATGGCTATCCATTATATCACTCCATTCAATACTGCGATATATCGTACTACGATGTATACAGTATAGCACTGCGATATACTTTTGTCAAGTGCTTTGTAAAAGAACGGGCACCATAACACTACCACTTGACAAACGCCCTCTTTTATTATACAATATATAATGCATGAACACGGGGACCAAAAGAAGTAGCATTACTTTTCCTTTCCAGAGAGTCTGCGGCCGGTGAAAGCAGATAAAGGGACTTTTGCGAAATACGTTTGCGAGTGGTGGCTTTGAAA
>JAFYNW010000089.1 GCA_017547995.1 Clostridia bacterium
CACAACCAGACTCTCCTTGACGAATGCGATGCTCTTTCGGGCAGACTTACAGAAAAGGAATATCTGGTTGGCTTGCTCAACAACCTCGAAAACTCTCAGGGCACAATCGACAGAGTGTGCGATGAATATGGCATCGACCTTTTCATTCAGGCTCACTACAACTCCATCCACGCTGTTTCCGGCTATCCTTGCATCACAGTACCGACTGAATTGCCTGCAAAGACAACGGGCAGAAGCATTTTCTTCATCGGTAAGAAGTGGAGCGAAGGCAAGCTGATTACTGCCGCTCACGCATTTGAAAAGGCATCACACAAGCGTGTTGCTCCTGAGCTTTTCGCTTTTGAAATGGCAACGGAGGACGATGTAAACGATATACTCGCCCTTTATATCAGCAAGAAGGGCACAGAATTCTGTGCGTGGAATGAATATTATCCATCCATAATGGAAATCGAAAACGATATCGCAAACGATAACCTCTTCATTTACAGAAACGAAAATGGCGACGTTATCGGAGCAGTTTCCCTTGAAAACGCAAGTGAATCCGAGCATCCATCCCTTGCATGGTCCACACTCGGCAAGAGTGTCACATTCTCCCGTCTTTGCGTTGCAAATGAATACACAGGACGCGGCCTTGGAATGGATATCCTCAAGTTTGCATATACTGTTGCAAAGAAGCGTGGTTTCTCCTTCGGCAGAATCCTCGCATCACGCGACAACGATATTTCAATGCACATGTACACAAAGATGCGCTACAGAAATACAGGCGATTGCGAAATGTACGGTGTAAACTTCCGCGGCTTCGAAGTGGATTTGTATAATCTGTAGGATGAATTGGCTCGCGCCATGAATCGCCTTACGGCATGAATTGATGCGTTGCATCATGAATTGTCCCCACGGGACATTGTGGTGTCTGCGACGCATTAAATAAGTAGGGGCGACCATCGGTCGTCCGAAAGAATTGTTACTACTCATCCACCACCGGAGGTGGTCCCCCTTCTCTCACAAGAGAAGGCGCATTCCAACCAGAAAGGCTTGACTTATATGGATAAAAGACCTATCGGCGTGTTCGATTCGGGTATCGGCGGGCTTACAGTCCTCCGTGAAATTATGGAACAGCTGCCTTATGAAAACGTAATATATTTCGGCGATACAGCCCGTATTCCATACGGCTCCAAGTCGGAGCAGACTGTAAAGAAGTTTGCCTATCAGTGTGCATCCTTCCTTAAGTCTATGGACGTAAAGACTATCGTCATCGCCTGCAATACGGCTTCCGCCTTTGCTATCGACTATCTGCAGGAGCGCTTTGATATCCCTGTCATCGGTGTTATCGAGCCCGGTGCACGTGGCGCTGTCGAAACGACAAAGAACGGCAAAATCGGCGTCATCGGCACGTCAGGTACTGTGGGAAGCGGCGCCTATCAGGCGGCCATCATGGAAAAAAATCACGAGGCCGAAGTCATCGGCATCCCTTGTCCACTCTTTGTGCCTATCGTTGAAGAAGGCTGGGAATATTCCACAGTTGCCGAGCTGACTGCACAGCAGTATCTCATCGAGCTCAAGGAGCACGGTGTGGACTCCCTCGTTTTAGGCTGTACACACTATCCTATCCTGCGCTATACCATCGGCAAGGTGCTTGGCGAAGGCGTTCATCTTGTAAACCCTGCCTTTGAAACTGCCAAGGAGCTGAAGGAAATCCTCACAGCCAAGGGTATGCTCAAGGAGGACTTCACAAAGCCTAAGTACGAATACTTCGTCAGCGACGCTCCTGAAAAATTCCGTCGTCTCGGCGGCAACTTCCTCAAGAAGGACATTGAAACACTCAGCGAAATCGCAATCGACAGCATTGCAGTAGACGAATAAAAATCAAAGCCACTCGTAATGAGTGGCTTTTTTAATGCGATATAAAATACACAGAGAGAGCATAGCACCCTCTCTGTGTTATTGATTTCTTCTTACTGTGGCTTTGCGCCCTTACCAGGACGCCGGAAGCCGTCCGGCATCTGTCCGCCAGGGAACTTACCATCAAATCCGCCCTGAGGCATTTCACCGCCCGGGAATGTGCCTTCTTCAAAGCCTTCAGGCAATTCACCGTCGAAATCAGGGATTTCCATTCCGTCAGGAAGCTGAGGCATCTGGCCGTTGTCAGGTTTCTGGAAGCTGCCGCCATCTGTTCTGCC
>JAFYNW010000090.1 GCA_017547995.1 Clostridia bacterium
TCAACGGTATCGAGCTCATCGCTCCGGGCCACGATGACTACGACGTAGTCGGCCTCGCACCTGACCACGAAGTATATAACGTAATGGAGCCGGATGAATTCGGCATCGACGTATTCGTGGATAAGCAGATGGAAAAGGCTCTCGAAGTTGCACGTGAATATGCCGCACAGCCTCAGCAGTATACAGTTGACCGCTTCGGCAACTTCACTAATATTTCAGTGACCACCGAATAAATCATCAGCACTACACTCAACGGCTCTTTTTCCATCATTGACGTCCAAAAATCCTCGTTAATACACAAAGTATTGCCTGTGGCTTTTGTTCGTTCTGATGAAAAAATATCCCGTTGATTGCAGCACACTGATTTATACGGCGGACACCAGGTTACAAAAGAAACAGTTACAACAGAAGCACCTGCAGCAAACTAAAAACAGTAAATCCCAGAGCCTCCCTTGTGTAAAGGAAGGGGGAACGCTTCAGCGGTGGATGAGGTGTAGCCTTTCAGGGCATCTTATCCAATCCGTCGGAGACACAACAGTGTTTGCCTCGGCAAACATATCGCATCACGATAAGTGATATATCGCATTTATATATCGCGTACCATTGGTACGTATCGCGTTGCGAAGCAACACATTATTCATTCATGATAATAAAGGAGTATATATGGACACGGCAGACAGTTCAGTGCCACGAAGTAGGGCGCTCATTATACCACAAGGCGAAATTGAAGCGCCAAAAATCGGAGAAGTAATCTTCGAAAAGCAGAAATACAGTTTCGTAAGCAAAAACCAGATAGTAAACGACGAAGTTTTCGGCGTAATCTCCATGGCGAATTTCGATATGGAAGACGAATACCGTCCGGAAACCTTCAATACGTACGTCGAAAAATGCAAAAAAGTCCTTTTTGAAAAGGGTATGGACAGCGATTTTATCTTTATCTGCTCGACAGGCAGCTTTTTGCAGACTCGTTCCGCAGTCATCGCAGCAAAGGAAGCAGTCCCTTCAGCCAAGGTCTTTGCACTCATGCAGTTTGACGCCAACAAAAACAGCTCAGATTCCTGGAATGCGCTCAGTCAGCTCATCGTTTTGCAGGCGATGAAGTGTGACGGCGTCGTGGTCGATTGCTACGACCGCGAAACTCTGGCTGAAATTCTTGACGACGTCCTGCCATTTGCAAAAATCCCTGTGGCCCTCTGGGCGGATAATTTTGAAAGCGTGGACAAGGAAATCTATCATAAGATTTCCGGCATCGTATTCAAGGAAAAGGCAGATGCATCCCTTGCGCAGAGCAAGGCAGTTGAAGCAGGATTTTTCGACGTCAAGCCTGAATATCAGGCTGAAAACGAAGACATCCCTGTTGTAAGCAACGGGGAAGCATGGTTTCTCGATTACAATATGGATATTTCCGAGCCTGTTATATGCGACGAAAACTTTTCCGACAGTATACTCGAAATTGAAGACGAAGAGTGCTTTATCATAAAGGTGGATATCTCCACGTCCGACGAGCTCGATATTTTCGAGACAGAGCAGTATATGGTGAAAAATCCTGTCTGCATCTATTCGGAGGATGAAGAGATTTTCGCCAAGGCTGTGCGAATGTTTTCCGGCATCGCCATCTATGACGGCACTTGTGAAATCAGCGAAGACCTCCTTGCAGAGCTTTCTGCAAAATACGGCCTCGTTGTATTATAATCAAAACGCAAAATCCCACCGAAAAACAGCAGATACCCGCGAAATCACATAAATATAACTTAAAATTATGGGGGTAAGAAATGAAATACGTTAAATTCGGCAAACACGATTTTGAAGTTTCCCGCTTCGGCCTCGGCTGTATGCGATTCCCAAAAATAAAGCTTGAAGACGGCACAGAAGTCATCAACGAAAAAGAAGCTATCGAGATTATCAGAACAGCCATCGACGGCGGCGTAAACTATATCGATACAGCACATATGTATCCGGGCAGTGAAGTCGTTGTGGGCAAGGCTCTCAAGGACGGCTACCGTGAAAAGGTAAAGCTTGTGACAAAGCTTCCTGTATGGAGCTGCAACTGCGAAGAAGACCTTCAGAAGTTTATGGATGAAGAGCTAGAGCGCCTCGATACAGACTATCTCGATATCTATCTTCTCCACAACCTTTTCGAAGCAAACTGGGAAAAGGTAAAGAAGTTCAATGCTATCGAATTTATGAAGAAGCAGAAGGAGCTTGGCAGAACAAAGCTCGTCGGCTTCTCCTGCCACGGCAGCCTCAATCATTGGAAAGAAATCGTCGACGCATACGATTGGGACGTCTGCATGATGCAGTACAACTACTTTGACAGATTCTATCAGGCAGGCGAAGAAGGCCTCAAGTATGCTTCCGCAAAGGGCCTCCCTGTTATCATTATGGAATCCCTCCGTGGCGGTATGCTCGGCCAGACACCACCTGAAAACGTAGCTGAAAAGCTCGCAAAGGTTCCGGGCGAAACGTACGCTGAAAAGTCCTTCGCATGGCTCATCAATCATCCTGAGTGCACAGTTATGCTCTCCGGCTGCTCCTGCGTTGAACACGTAAAGGAAAACCTCGCAATCTTTGATAAGTATGAAGCAGGCCATCTTACAGAAGAACAGCTTCAGGCTTACGACGAAGCAAGAGAAGAATGGAACAAGAAGACTCTCGTTGCATGCACAGGCTGCAGATACTGTATGCCATGCCCAATGGGCGTTGACATCCCGGGCCTTTTCAAGTACTACAACGATACAGTACGCGTACTCGACAAGAGCCAGACACAGCCATTCCTCTATGCTCAGCTTTTCTCCCATTCCAAGAAAGACCCAACACAGTGTGTTGAATGTGGCAAGTGCATGGGCCATTGCCCACAGAATATTGAAATTCCAAGAATCCTCAAGGAACTTCACGAAGCCTGCGCACCAAAATAATAAAAATATTTCAACTTTTCCTGCCACTCTCTGAGGAGGGAGAGAAACTTATTCAATGTGTCTTTGCCACACCATAACGTTTGGCAAAGACAAACATATCGCATCCGATTTATGGATATATCGCACGCGTAAGCGTATATCGTGCATCGAAGATGCATATCACTTTCTCGTAAAGTATCCACTGATTAAATCAAAAGCAAGTTCATCGGTGGCTCTTTTTCCGTCATTGATGCCTAAAAAGCCTCGTTAATACATACAGTATTGCCTGCGTTTTTTAGCCA
>JAFYNW010000091.1 GCA_017547995.1 Clostridia bacterium
AGATGCCCCGGGACGGCCGCGGGTTCCCTGACGAGCCTGCTCGGTAGGGTGCATCTTCTCCCGGACCCTCTATCGACCAGAGGGGACACCCCTGGAGCCCCACGGAGGCGAAGCCGACATCGTGAACGAGTGTTCACGCGCCTATTTAATTTGGCGGGTTCCCTGACGAACCTGTTCGTTAGGGTAAAATGGTGCGTTCCTCACAAATGGACAGACTGGGGAGGTTGCTGCTCGATATTACATTAAAACGTAGGGGAGGGTCTCTGTGCCCTCCCGCCTTATCTGATGTGTCGCAGACACCTCAATTCTTCATTTTTCATTATTCACCATTCATCATTCATTAAACCGTAGGGCGGGGGCTTGCTCCCGCCGCTTGACTGCAGGGGCCGACGTCCCATCGCTCCCGCAAAACAAAAAAGCCACTCAAATGAGTGGCTTTTCTTATGCTTTAATGTTTCTTTTCTGATTTGTCCTGATACATCTTCATATCGACGTCGATGAGCATATCCTCGATTGATTCATACTTTTTCTTGTCGACAGGGACGTAGCCTGTGGCAACGTTGAATGGGAAAGCAACCTTTTTGCCCACAAGACCTACTTCGCTGTTGAAAATGTTGAGTCTTGACTTGAAAGCATCGTAGGAGCCGTGCACAACGCAGGCAAATTCGTCGCCGCCTACGCGGTAGCAGTTTTCGTCAGGACCGAATGCCTTTGAAATACATTCGTAGGTCTGCTTGAGAGCCATATCGCCGATGTGATGACCGAAGGTATCGTTAATCATCTTCAGGTCGTTAAGGTCAAAGAAGCAGAGCCAGGTTTCTTCCTCGATATCCTTTTTCCAGAGAAGAGCAAGGTCGTTGTCGAAGGAAAGACGGTTTTTGCCGTTTGTCAGAGCGTCAAAGTTTGCAAGACGCTCGAAATGCTTGGCTTCAGCACTCTTTTCAAAGAGCATATGCACGTATCTGTAGGTATCGAAGCAGAGCATAAAGATGTAAACCAGAATGCCGGCTGCAAAGAAGTCTGTGACGTATGCAAATGAGCCTGCGTAGAAATTGAAAAGCTCGAGTGCTGAGAAGAAGCAGAGGACTGAGACCGAAATGAGGTTTGCCAGAGCTGATGAGTTTTTGTATCGGATAACCTCGTAGAGTGCCGAGCATACGAAATAGGCCATCGAGACGAAAATGAGTACGTGAGTCGACGTGATAGTTTCGAAGAAGTCGGCAATCTTTGTAAACTGAAGGAAGACGCACACAAGGAAATTGATGATGAATGCCCAGATGAAATATGGGTAATGATTCCTGTGATGCTTTTCGTATGCCGTTTCGAGATACATCATCATCGGCAGCGGCACAAGCATGAGCGCGATAAATACAAGGGACGTTATGATAAAGTGGTTGCCCGTGAAGAATTGCAGCATTCGCGATTCGCAGGCCAGCCATATCGAAACGAGTATCGCGAAAAGGCCGAGGTAAGTGATACGCGCAACGTCACTGCCCAATGTGCGGAATACGTAGCCGAGAATGAGGAAGAGGGCGCCAAAAAGGAAAATAAAGAATGCGATGAGCAATCTTGGGAAGTGCGCCTTGAAAATTGCGAAGGAAATGGCACATTTTGTGCCCATATTGATGCTGTTGATTGTGCCCGAGGACATTTCATAAGGGGCTGTCAGCGTGATGCGGACAGTCTTGCCTTCGCTTCCGTAAGGGAAGGTGACAACCTGCCAGCTGCTGCCGACGGATTTCGTAAGGAAATCCTTGTTATGCTTAAGATTGAAAATCACTTCATCGTCAAGCTCAACCTTAAGCTCCTGCATGGAAAGTCGGAGACTTATCGAGCGGTTAGGCACGTAAGTGTCAGGGATGACGTTTTCGATTACAACAGGCTCGCCAGGGGAGGCATCAACGGTGCAAGGAATAAAAATCTCCTCCGTCGTGCCGTCAGGATTTATACGGGTCCAGCCCGAATGCCATTCTGTGTAAGGCTCGTTGTTGAAAATGAGGCTGACAGTATTGAAAGATAAAGCGCCGAAGACGGCGATGATAACGCCGATAATCAGCGTGATACAGCTGAAGGTGATATGCAGCTTTTTATTCATTTGTCCCCTCCTTTGCATAGTAATAGCATAATGATAACACGGAAGACGTGTTTTTGCAACATAAATTTGCTGAAAATGGGGCTAAATATTGGTTTTTTGAATAATTTGATGACAAAATCGGGGTAAAATGACAAAAAATAAACGGTCACAAATGGAAAATAAACAAAAATAGAATATTTTCTTTGTTACTGTTGCATAGACTGACGAAAAAAGAGAGCCCCGAAGGACTCCCTTATATTACGTATTTTTATTCCTCTGTGACGAATCTTGTGAGAAGCTCTAGCATACACATCGCATCGTTGACGTTCATCAGCTCAACAGGCGAGTGGGAATATCTGCGAGGGATTGTGAGTGTTGCCCCTGCAATGCCCTTGCCGTGAATTGTCGAGCCGAGTGCGTCTGTCGAGCAGCTGAAGCCGCAGACAGAGATAGGCTGGATTGGGATTTCATACTTGTCTGTCAGACGGAAAATCTTTTCCTCCATCACAGGATTGATGAAGTTCATAGGGCCGCCGCCTTCGGAGAGGGAACAAGCCACGCCGTGACCGAGCTGTACAGGCAAATCGCGCTTCCAGTTCATGCCAGGTGTGTCGGCGCAAGGCACTGTATCGATAGCAATCATCTGCTGTGGCTCGAGGAAGCTTGCCGCCGCAGTAGCACCGCGAAGGCCCACTTCTTCCTGAAGTGTGAATACAAGATAAAGCTCAACAGCAAGGTCAGCCTTGTTGATGCCCTTGAGCAATTCAATAAGCACAGCACAGCCTGCTCTGTCGTCGAGAGCGCGGCAGCAGATAAGGTCAGGATTTGTCATTTCCATATAATTATATACAGGAGAAGCATAGCTGCCGATTTTTACACCGAGAGCCTCGGCCTCAGCCTTGGAAGAAACACCGATGTCGATGAAGATTTCGCGTGGGTTTACAAGCTTTGTGCGCTCTTCAGGTGTCTGCAGATGAGCCGCCTTTGTGCCGACAACACCAGGAATATGGCCGTTTACCATAACCTCGCGCGCCTCGATGCACTTGTCAGGAATGCCGATTTTGGTAACGTTGATAAAGCCGTCGTCGGTGATGCTCTTTACCCAGTAGCCAAGCTCGTCCACGTGAGCGCAAAGCATAAGCTTCTTGCCCTTGCCGCCGACCTTGACGATGAGGTTGCCGTAATTATCGTAGAAAACCTCCTCGGCATAAGGGGAAACAATGCCCTTGATATGCTCTGTCATAACACGTTCCTTACCCGAAGGGGAGGAGATTTTAAGAAGGTCCTTGAGAGTTTCCTTGAAATTAGCCTTTTTGATATCGCAGATAACCATAACGTCGCTCCTTTATATTTTTCAATGTGATACTATATAATATATTGTAGGGGACGGCGCCCTCGACGTCCCGTCCTGATAAACGTGACTTGTCACACCACTAAACCTCAAGCAACACAATTTCGCCCTGCTTGCGTGTTTCGTTCATATTTATAATTCTCTGATTGCGGCTGCCCTTGAAGGTCAGCGTCAGGTCGCGCTGAGCAAGAATAAACGGCCCGTCCACAAGCACGTCGCAGTTTTCAAGCAATTCATTCACGTCTGCATTATTCATAGCGCGGAGCGCCTCAAGGGTATAGCCTGTATAAATCACTACGTCCTTTTTGCCTTCGCGCACAGCCTTCGCTATCGGAATATGGTCGCGCGCCTGCAAAATTGGCTCGCCGCCGCTGAGTGTGTTGCCTTTGTGTAGCGGATTTTTGAAAAACTCGGTGAGCACTCTTTCTGCCTCAATCTCATAGCCACCGTCAAGGGCGTGAGTTGCAGGATTATGACAGCCCTCGCAATTATGAGTGCAGCCCTGAGTGAAAAGGACGAAGCGAAGCCCCGGCCCGTCAACTATCGATTCTCTTATAACACCTGCAATGCGAAGCATATCGTGTCCTCCTGTGTTTTGTCCTTATATATCATTATATCATATATGAAGAAAATGAACAAGAAAATTTAAGTTTATGACACAATGCATAAAGAAACGTGGCTATATTTGGTTAATGTGTACAGTGGTGAAAAACGTCGAAAAAAATAATATACAAAAAATATTGTCGGATGGTGTCGAAATTGTACAAGATGCCACACAGACTTGAACGTAAATTAAACTTTAATATTAAGAAAGTATTAACTATTGACTTTTTTGCACAAAGGCGTATAATATAACGCGTGGCTTAAAAAAGCCAACTAAAAAAATAATCAGGAAAAGGAAAAAAGAAAATGAAAAAGTTTCTTGCTCTCACACTTGCTCTCGTGATGATGCTTTCCATGCTCGCTGGTTGCTCTTCCAAGAAGGAAGAAGCTACAACTGCTGCAACAGAAGCAGGCGGCACAACAGCTGACAACACAACAGTTGCAACATCCGGCACAGAAAACATCCGCACAGACTTCATCTACGGTACAATGTCCGACATCGTTGGCTTTGACCCACCAGACTGTAACGACTCTTACTCTTCTGAAATGTTCACATACGTTTACGACAGACTCTTCGAGTTTGACGAAAACGGTGAAGTTCAGCCAATGCTCGTAGAATCCTACGAACAGCCATCTGACACAGAATTCATCTTCAAGCTTCACGAAGGTGTTAAGTACCACAACGGCGACGAACTCAAGGCTGCTGACGTAGTATGGTCCCTCAACCGTGCTAACCAGAATCCTAAGTCCAAGGCTAACTTCGAAACAGTTGTTGAAATTTCCGAAGTTTCCGACTACGAATTCAAGATCGTAACAGAAAAGCCATTCGTTCCACTTCTCCTCAACCTCGCTCACTCCCAGACTTCTATCCTCCACAAGGCTACAGTAGAAGCTGTTGAAGCAGGCGACGGCATCTTCGACGAAACAGACCTCATGGGTACAGGCCCAATGATGGTTGAATACTACAAGCCAAACTCCGAACTCAAGTTCGTTCGTAACGAAAACTACTGGAGAGGCGCTCCACGTGCTACATCCATGCTCCGTAAGGTTATTCCAGAAGCATCTTCCCTCACAATCGCTCTCGAAGCTGGCGAAATCGACTACATCAACGAACTCAACTCTGTTGACATCGCTCGTGTAATGGAAAACCCAGACCTCAAGACAGTTGAAATGGCTTCCGCTAACGTTGCTTACATGGGTCTCAACACAACAAAGGCTCCATTCGACAACAAGCTCGTTCGTCAGGCTCTTCAGTACGCTTCCAACAAGGAATCCATCGTTGAAGTTCTCTACGAAGGCTACGGCGTTCCATGTAACTCCGTATTCCCAACAGTTGGCGTTGCTTACAACGATGAACTCGAAGCATACGCTTACAACATCGAAAAGGCTAAGGAACTCCTCGTTGAAGCTGGCTACCCAGACGGCTTCGAATTCGAAGTAGTTGTATCTGCTGACATCCGTTCCCGTGCAGCTCAGATTCTCCAGCAGGACTACCAGTCCGTTGGTATCACAATCAACATCGAACTCATGGACTTCGGCGCAATGCTCGACTACCTCTCCGGTAAGGAACATCAGGCTTGGATCATGTCCTGGTCTGGCGCTACAAACCCTAACTACACACTCACACAGAACTTCCACACAGAATCCGGCGGTGCTACAGGTAACCGTGGCTGGTTCTCCAACGCAGAAGTTGACGCTATGATCGAAGAAGCACGTGGCGAATTCGATACAGAAAAGCGTAACCAGATCTACAAGGATCTCCAGGCTAAGCTCATGGACGAATCCCCATGGATTCCACTCCTCCAGCAGACATACGTAGCTGGTATGGGCAAGGGTGTTGACGGCGTTATCATGTACAAGACAGGTTCCCGTTACTACCACCAGGCTGTTGTATACGAAGACTAATTCTTAGTTTGTAGTTAACAATAATACCTAAACAAATCAACGGCTATGACGAAAGTCATAGCCTTTTTTGTATTGAATTGCTCTATCCATTGAGCAGGGCGGTACGTTATAAATGCCGTACCCTACGCAATCTTGTCGGGACAATTCACGAATTGTCCGCGGTGCATTCGTGAAT
>JAFYNW010000092.1 GCA_017547995.1 Clostridia bacterium
AACGCCTGTAAGATACATAAGCTCTTTTTCAGGCAGACTTTCAAAGTCGATGAAGCAATCGAGGACAGCCTGACGCTTCTGGGCAGATTTGCCCTTGCCGATAAGACTGACGGCTTCATCATAGCTCATATTAAGGCTGATATTTTTGATAAGCTTATCATTCACAACGCCCTTTATCTTACCGTCGACGGCCTTGCCCCATATTCCCGGAGGGAGCATGCAGGCGGCACAGTCGAAAAACGTGCAAAAATATCTGGCCCTCATAAAATTGACGAGAGCAAAGTCTTCTCTGTCCAGCTTGAAGTCGGAATAAAGGTGTGAAATAATTTTTAGCACAGACTTCCCCGTCTCTTTTTCAGCGAGATCCACAACGAAACCATAGGCAGATTTATTGCCCCTGCCAAAAGGGACAACAACTCTGCTGCCGACCTCTATATCGTGCGCCATTTCGTCGGGCACGATATAGGAGTATGGTTTATCAATTGAGTAAATCGCAGAAGACAAAGCTATCTGTGCTACCAATTTTTGCATATTATTCTGCTTCTTCCTTAATAACTTCTACCTTGCCGTCATGAATCTCATCGAGAGCGATGGATACAGCCTTTCTTGGCAAGGATTCTTCTGCTTCTTCATAGGACTGAGCAATGTCACGAGCTCTCTTAGCTGCTACGTTTACGAGCTTATAACGGTTGCCAACCTTCTTCAATAATTCACTCATTGCTGGATATAACATAATTTTTTACCTCACTAAATGCTTTCTTTTTTCTGTCTTATAACGGGATGTGTGTATAATGCATCTGATTTCATCTGCCGCCTTGTCAACGTCATCGTTTACGACGATGTAATCATAATGATCGATATATTCGAATTCCTTCTTTGCCGTTTCGAGGCGCTTTGCAATCACTTCATCGGATTCTGTACCGCGACCCTTCAATCTTGTTTCAAGATCGGAGAAGCTTGGCGGAATGATGAAGAGCATTATGCAGTCAGGACGCTTTTCCTTTACCTTGAGAGCACCCTGAGCTTCGATTTCAAGGATAACGTCCTTGCCTTCTTCAAGCATCTGCTCTACAAAATCAGCAGGTGTGCCGTAGTAGTTGCCGACGTATTCTGCATGTTCAAGGAATCTGTCTTCCCCGATACGCTTTTCGAACTCAGCTCTGTCAATAAAGAAATAGTGCTTGCCATGGATTTCGCCTTCTCTTGGCTTTCTTGTTGTAGCAGAAATGGAAATACATACGTCTTCGACGTTATCCATGAGTCTGCCGAGAACTGTGGCCTTACCTACACCGGAAGGACCTGTGACAACGAATAATTCACCGCGTCTGTTATTCATCTTCTTCATCCTCATCTTCATCAATATTATCAAGGCTTTCAAGTCTGCCATTTATTGTTTCAGGATGTATCGGTGAGAGAATGACGTGCTCTGTATCCATAATGATTACAGCCTTTGTGCGTCTGCCGTATGTAGCGTCAACAAGGCATTCGTTTTCCTTCGCTCTCGTCACGATACGCTTGATAGGCGCAGAATCCGGGCTGACCACAGCAATCATTCTGTTCGCCGAGACCATATTGCCAAAACCGATATTTATAAGCTTCATAACTCACCTACTCAAGATTCTGGATCTGTTCTCTGATTTTTTCGATTTCTGCCTTCATTTCGATGACGCATTTTGCAATTTCGCCATCATTTGCCTTTGAGCCGATTGTGTTTGTTTCTCTGTTGAGTTCCTGAACAAGGAAATCGAGCTTTCTGCCGGCTGCCTTTTCATTTGTAATCATCGCCTTGAGCTGCTTGAGATGGCTTCTGAGACGGACGATTTCTTCTGTGATGGAAATCTTATCAGCGAAGAGAGCCGCTTCAGCAAGGATTCTTGCTTCTGTGATTTCGCTTTCGCCGAGGATTTCATTCATACGTACTGCGATTTTTTCTCTGTATTCCTGCTCGCTGATCGGAGATCTTGCTTCAACCTTATCAACATACTGTGCAAGGATTTCACCGCGGTTAAGGATGTCTGCGCAGAGCTGTGCGCCTTCGTTCTTACGCATTGTGTCGTATTCCTTGAGTGCTTCGCCGAGAACTGCGAGAACTTCGTTTGTAAGCTCGGAAACGTCTGCGTCTTCCTTATCGACTGCGATTGCTTCCGACATCTTTGCAACGCTCATAACTGTAACGTCATTTGTAATGCCATACTTTTCAGCAATAGCATTGAAGGAGTTGAGATATGCTTCGATTACAGGGAAGTTTGGAGAAATCTTTACATCCGAGCCTTCCTTATTCTTTATCGAAACATAAACTTCGATCTTACCTCTTGAAACAGCGCCCATAACGTTGGACTTGATGCTTTCATCGAGGAAGCCATAGATTCTTGGAGCCTTGATGGTGATGTCAAGATATCTGTGATTTACAGACTTGAGTTCGACTGTAATTTCACGGAAGTCATTTTCCACCTTGGCACGGCCGTAGCCTGTCATACTTTTTAACATGTTTCACTTCCATCGTCACTTAAAGTGACTTTCTATTATTTATTTGATAAATCTATACGCCCTGCCTGTCTTTGATTTGCAGCAGAGCTATATATAATTTTTCCTTAAAGAATATTATACCACAAATTGCCTGATATTGCAAATTTTATAGCTTAGTTTTTATATTATCGAAGAAATTATTCTTGATTTTCTTGCTGATGAAAACCAGCACGGGAATCGGCACCGCAAGACCTGCAAACGCACCGACTATGCCCATAATTTCCGACACCTTTGCGCCAAGAAAATATCCGAGGAGCATAGTGAAAAGTGGGACGATATAGGTGATATACGAAAGGCCGAGCACCTTGCTCGTTTCAACTTCGATATTGATTACGTCGCCCTTGTCGGAGTATCCATCGTGTGGAATGTCAATGATAATTTTCTTCTGACCGGCCGAGCAACCCTTGCAGGACGCGCAGTTTGACGAGCACGAGCCGTTACGGACGACCTCGACCTTCATTTTATCTTCTTTTCTTTCGAGAACTTTAGCTTTCTGAACCATATATTCTCCTTAGTATGGCTTATAGATTTCCATGATTTTTTCTGCAACCTTGATGCCATCGACCGCCGCACTCATAATGCCGCCTGCGTAGCCTGCACCTTCACCGCAAGGGTACAAACCCTTTACGTTTGTGCTTTCGAGATTTTCGTTTCGCACGATGCGGATAGGTGCGGAAGTGCGTGTTTCAACACCCGTTAAAACAGCATCGTCACTGTCAAAGCCGCGCACCTTCTTGCCGAAGGCTCTGATGCCCGACTTCATTTCGTTTGTAACGAAATCAGGAAGGACTTTGTTGAGGTCGCAGAATTCAAAACCTCTGTTGTAGGTTGGATTTACGTTGCCTAATTTTGTACTTACTCTGCCCTGCTCGAAATCACCGAAAAGCTGAAGCGGAGCTTTGTATCCGCCGCCTGCCGCTTCATAGGCCTTATGCTCGAGCATACGCTGAAACTCCACGCCTGCAAGCGGGTCATTGCCTTCAAAATCACCAGCGCCGACCGAAACAACCACGGCCGCATTTGCATTTTCACCATCACGTGCGTGATAGCTCATACCGTTTGTAACTGTGCCGAGAAGCTCACTTGTACTTGCCATGACCTTACCGCCAGGGCACATACAGAAGGTGTAGCACCCTCTGCCGTTGACAGTCTGTGCGAGGGCATACTCACCCTGCGGAAGCTGATATTTATCAAGTAAATCGCCGTAAAGGCTTTCATTTATCATCTGCTGACGATGTTCAATTCGTGCGCCCACAGCGAAGCTCTTTGGCTCGATATGGATGCCTGCCGAATAGATTGATTTATAGAAATCACGT
>JAFYNW010000093.1 GCA_017547995.1 Clostridia bacterium
AAGCCTCCCTTGTGTAAAGGCACCGCCCGCAGGCGGCGTACATGCGAGCAACCGACGAAGTCGGCTCTTAGCGAGTCGGAGAGGTGGCTGAGTGTAACGAAGTCGGAGGGATTGCAACCTATTCAACGTGACTTGTCACACCACAACTATTCATCAACCGCATTCCTCTTTTATATTGACAAACCACCACCATATTAGGTATAATTAAATGTAATATACACGTAAAATCAACGAATGAAAGAGGGAATATAATGAAAAGATATCTTGCGACAGCGCTTTCTCTTATTATGATGCTCTCCTTGTTTGCCGGCTGCGGCATCAGCGACCTTTCGCTTGTCAGCGGCACAGGTACGGGAGACGTCCGTACAGACATCATCATCGGCACAACGTCCGACGTTGTATCTCCTGACCCACATAAACAGAACGACACAGCATCGGGCAAGGTGCTCCATATGCTCTACGACACGCTCATCGTCATGAACGGTGATGGCGAGTTCGAGCCATGCCTTGCTGAAAGCTGGGAAAATACCTCCGATACAGAATACGTCTTCCATCTCCGCGAGGGCGTCAAGTTCCATAACGGCACAGAAATGAAGGCTTCCGACGTCAAGTTCTCCATCGAACGCTGTATGCAGTCGGCAAAGACTGCTCAGGCGACAGATTCTGTCGACTACGTTGAAGTCATCGACGATTACACAGTAAAAATCGTCACAAAGTATCCATTTGCGCCTTTCTATTCCACAGTTGCGTCCTCCACAAAGGTGTCCATCCTTCCTGAAGAATACGTGAAGGAATGTGATGCAAAGAGCGAAACTGCATTCCAGGAAGCGCCGGTCGGCACAGGCCCTATGATGTACGATTCATGGGCTCCAAACAACTATTTCAAGGTTGTCCGCAACGATAATTACTGGGCAGGCGAGCCTGTGACTACTTCTGTCACAATCCGCGTCATCCCTGAAGCAACTTCCCTTACTATCGCACTCGAAACAGGCGAAGTTGATATCGTTGAGTCGATTCAGGCTGTCGACATCAGACGCGTCAAGGATAATCCTGACCTCAAGTGGCTCGAGCAGGTGCAGGGCTCGGTTACTTACCTCGGCATGAATTATGCCAAGGAGCCATATAACAATACAAATCTCCGCAAGGCTATCGCATACGGCATCAACCGTCAGTCCATCATCGACGTTATCCTCGAAGGCAACGGTCAGATTCTCAATTCGGTCTTCCCACCAATGATGCCAGGCTATGACGATTCCATCGAAGGCTATGACTACGATATCGAAAAGGCGAAGCACTATATGGCCGAAGCAGGCTATCCTGACGGCGGTCTTTCCCTTGAAATTGCAACGTCGGGTGACGAGCGTAACAGAATCGCACAGCTCATCCAGTCCGACCTTTCCAAGGTTGGCATCGATATCTCCATCGAGCTTCTCGAATGGGGCGCATACCTTGAATACGTAGGCGGCACAGACCACGAAATGTTCATTCTCGGCTGGTCCAATGCCTACGAGCCGGACGGCAATATGTTTGATACCTTCCATAAGGACCGTCCATCCACAACAAACCGCTCCAACTTCAGAAATGACGAAATCTCTGCGAAGATTGAAAAGGCTCGTCAGGAGCTCGACTGGACAAAGCGCGAAAAGATGTACAAGGAGCTTCAGCAGCTCATTATGGCTGAGCCTGTATGGATTCCGCTCTTTGCAAAAACTGCGGTTATCGGCATGAACAGAGGCCTCGAAGGCGTCGAATTCGAGCCTATCACTCAGTTTACATACGTCAACGCATACGTAAACGAATAATTTTCTGAAAGAGAGTCTGCAAAGGCTCTCTTTTTTGTAATGTCATTCTGAGGCAAAGCCGAAGAATCTCCCTCGGTTTACACAATCTATGTAGGGGACGGCGCCCACGACGTCCCGCCCTATTCAATGTGACTTGTCACACCTTAACTGCCGTATGGCAATATAACTTACTGCAAACCACCGGAGTCAGAATGATATATAATATGTAGGGGAGCTGCTTGCCGCTCCCGCCTCAATCAATACATCGCAGATACCTTAATTATTCAGTTTATTGGGTATGACGCAATAAAATATCCCGATGTCATTTTGCCCAAAAAACCATCGGGCGCCAAATATTTCTTTATTTAATTTCATAATTATATATTGCATATTGCACAAAAATGTGTTATAATTTTTGGTAGTTTATTTTGAAAGAGGATTTATGGGACTTTTATTTCAACCAATAAAGAAAGAAAAAATGGTTCAGATGCCTGTGCTCACACTTGCACATATGGGTGACTGCGTCTTTGAACTTATGGCAAGAAGCTACGTTGCCGCTCAGGGCATCTTCCTTGCAAAGACAGCTCATCAGAAGACAGTCCATCTCGTTTCTGCCCGTGCCCAGTGCAAAATGATTCACGGCATCATGGATAAGCTGACCGAGGAGGAAAAGGCATACTATCTCCGCGGCCGCAACGCAAAGCCAAAGACAATGTCAAAAAATGCCGATATTCAGGAATATCTTGCGGCAACAGGCCTTGAAACTCTGTTCGGCGCACTTTATTTCGAAGGCAAGCAGGAGCGTATC
>JAFYNW010000094.1 GCA_017547995.1 Clostridia bacterium
AAAAGAACCAAAGAGGCCCAAACTGGTCCACGCAGTTTGATCACGGGACCAAGGGGAGCACCCCTGGACCCCCTTGTGTGTTCGTTCCTCACATATTGACAGGTTGGGAAGGTTACTGCTCGATGTGTCATCCTGAGTGTAACGAAGGATCTCCTGCGGTTTGTACAATTTTGTAGGGTACGGCATTTATGACGTACCGCCTAAGCAATCTGTCGCAGACACTACAATTCTCAATTTTTAACTTCCGAAAGGTAATCCTATGAAACTTACAGTCTGGACAAAACAGCACGAAAACGTGGCTGAAATAATAGAAAAAGAGGGCAGATACACCCCAAAACGGCATATTATTGCCAGAACTGCCGACGACCACGAGGGTCTTGTGCTCAAGTGCTACGACTGGCTTGCAAAAAGGCTTCCAGATAAGCCTGACGATGCCGATTACCCTGTCTGGGTGTCCTTCGAAAAAGAGGCAACGATGCTTCTTCAGCCAGGCTTCGTCATGCTCGAGCTGGAAATTGACGAAGAAATAATCACGAAAATCAACGTGGAAAAATGGACGTCCATCACAAATTATTCCTATATTCCTCTTGACGAAAAGGACAGAAAGGCCCATATCGAAATGCTGGGTGAATACGGCACAAACGATATCAAGGCCTTCTCCACAGCCTTTTATCCTCAGATAAAGCGTGAAATTGAGCATAGCTGGGACAGACTTTTCGACGATAATATCACCATCAGCGGCAACACCAACTGCTACGGCAACGTGTGGGAAATCCGCAAAGAATGGGTGAAAAAGGTGTATAGATAAGTAACAGGTAATAGTGAATAGTGAAAAGGTGCGGTGTGACGGAGTCACATCAGATAGGGCGGACCGCCGAGGGCGTCGGTCCCTACATTAGTCTTGTAGGGGAGGGTCTCTGCGCCCTCCCGCAAATGAATAACCCGGGTTTCTGCGGTGCAGATTTTTACTCACCAATCTGCCTTTTTTAACTTTCCATATAATTTATACAATTATCCATAGTCAAATCAAATGTAAAATTATAACTTTCAATTAAAAAGGTCTTGATTATTTCAGTTTTATTTGATATCATATAAGGTGAGATAATAAGAAAAACCCTATAAAATAAATTATGGAGGAAAACTCATATGGTAACAAGAAAAATGAAGACCATGGACGGTAACAACGCTGCCGCTCATGTGTCCTATGCTTTCACAGAAGTTGCAGGTATCTTCCCTATTACTCCTTCTTCTGTTATGGCAGAACTTACAGACTCCTGGAGTGCTGTAGGCCAGAAGAACATCTTCGGTCAGGAAGTTAAGGTTATCGAAATGCAGTCCGAAGCTGGTGCTGCTGGTGCTGTTCACGGCTCCCTCACAGCTGGTGCTCTCACAACAACTTACACTGCATCTCAGGGCCTTCTCCTCATGATCCCTAACATGTACAAGATCGCTGGCGAACTTCTCCCAGGCGTTATCCACTGTTCCGCTCGTGCTCTTGCTTCTCATGCTCTCTCTATCTTCGGCGATCATTCCGACGTTATGGCTTGCCGTCAGACAGGTTTCGCAATGCTCGCTTCTTCCAACCAGCAGGAAGTTATGGACCTCGGTGCTGTAGCTCATCTCGCAGCTATCAAGGGTCGCGTTCCATTCCTTCACTTCTTCGATGGTTTCCGTACATCTCACGAAATCCAGAAGATCGCTGTTTGGGATTACGAAGATCTTAAGGAAATGGTAGACTTCGACGCTATCAAGGAATTCCGTGCTCGTGCTCTCAACCCAGAACACCCAGTTCTCCGTGGTACAGCTCAGAACCCTGATATCTTCTTCCAGGCTCGCGAAGCTTCCAACCCATTCTACAACGCTCTCCCAGCAGTTGTTGAAGAATACATGGCTAAGGTTAACGAAAAGATCGGCACAAACTACGGCCTCTTCAACTACTACGGTGCAGAAGACGCAACAGACGTTATCGTTGCTATGGGTTCCGTTTGTGACACAATCGAAGAAGTTATCGACTACAAGCTCGCTCAGGGCGAAAAGGTTGGTCTCGTAAAGGTACGTCTCTACCGTCCATTCGTAACAGAAAAGTTCGTTGCAGCTCTTCCAAAGACAGTTAAGAACATCTCCGTTCTCGACAGAACAAAGGAACCAGGCGCAATCGGCGAACCACTCTACCTCGACGTTGTAACAGCTCTTGCTCACGAAGGCATCCAGGCTAACGTAACAGGCGGCCGTTACGGTCTCGGCTCCAAGGACGTTCCACCAGCAGTTATCTTCGCTACATACGAAAACATGAAGGCTGCTGCACCAAAGCGTATGTTCACACTTGGTATCACAGACGACGTTACAAACCTCTCCCTCGACACAGATCCAAACTGCCCAGACACATCTGCTGCTGGCACAGTTTCCTGTAAGTTCTGGGGTCTCGGCGGTGACGGTACTGTTGGTGCTAACAAGAACTCCATCAAGATCATCGGTGACCACACAGACAAGTATGCACAGGCTTACTTCGCATACGACTCCAAGAAGACAGGTGGTATCACAGTTTCCCACCTCCGCTTCGGTGATGCTCCAATCCGTTCCACATACTTCGTAACAAAGGCTGACTTCGTTGCTTGCCATAACCCATCTTACATCACAAAGTATGATATGGTTCAGGACGTAAAGCCAGGTGGTACATTCCTCCTCAACTGCCAGTGGAAGCCAGAAGAAATCGCTGAATACCTCCCTAACAAGGTTAAGGCTCTCCTCGCTAAGAACAACATCAACTTCTATATCGTAAACGCTATCGACCTCGCTCGTGAAATCGGTATGGGCAAGAGAACTAACACAATTCTCCAGTCCGCATTCTTCGCACTCTCCGGTATTCTTCCAATCGAAGAAGCTGTTGACTACATGAAGGCTGCTGCTCTCAAGTCCTACGGCAAGAAGGGCCAGGATATCGTTGATATGAACTACGCAGCTATCGACGCTGGTTACAAGGCTCTCAACAAGATCGAAGTACCAGCTGAATGGGCTAACCTCGTTGACGACTCTGTTGAAGCAGAAGTTAAGGGCAACCGTCCAGAACTCGTTAAGTACGTCAAGGAAATCCTCAACCCAGTTGCTGCTCAGAAGGGTGACTCCCTCCCAGTTTCCACATTCACATCTATGCCTGACGGTACATTCCCAGTAGGCGCAGCTGCTTACGAAAAGCGCGGCGTTGCTGTTGACGTTCCAGCTTGGGATGCTCAGAAGTGTATCCAGTGTAACCAGTGTGCAATGGTATGTTCTCACGCTGCTATTCGTCCATTTGCTCTTAACAAGGAAGAAATGGCTAACGCTCCAGCTTCCATCAAGACAAAGGCAATGGTAGGTAAGGACCTCGGTGATTACCAGTTCACAATGGCTGTTTCCGTACTCGACTGTATGGGTTGCGGCCTCTGCGAAAAGGTATGTCCAGTAAAGGCTATCGAAATGAAGCCACAGGCTTCCCAGTACGATCAGCAGCCAGTATTCGACTACGCTGTTGAAAACGTAGAATACAAGGAATTCCCAGCATTCCCAGTTAACACAGTTAAGGGCTCCCAGTTCCGTCAGCCAATGCTCGAATTCTCCGGCGCTTGCGCAGGTTGCGTAGAAACAGCTTATGCTCGTCTCGTAACTCAGCTCTTCGGCGACAGAATGTACATTGCTAACGCAACAGGCTGTTCCTCCATCTGGGGCGGCTCCGCACCTACAACTCCATACACAGTAAACAAGCTCGGCAAGGGTCCAGCATGGGCTAACTCCCTCTTCGAAGACAATGCTGAATTTGGTCTCGGTATGGCAACAGGTGTTCGTCAGATCCGTGAAAGAATGGCTGCTAAGCTCGCAGACCTCAAGGAAACACTCGCTTGTGACGAATGCAAGGCTATCGTAGACTACTGGTTCGAAACAATGCAGGATGGCCAGAAGAACGGCAAGGCAACTGAAGCTCTCGTTGCTCTCCTCGAAAAGCTCGATACAGAAGCTGCTAAGGAAATCCTCGAATATAAGGACTTCCTCTCCAAGAAGTCTATCTGGATCTTCGGTGGTGACGGTTGGGCATACGACATCGGTTACGGCGGTCTCGACCACGTAATCGCTTCCGGCGAAGACATCAACATCTTCGTATTCGACACAGAAGTTTACTCCAACACAGGTGGTCAGGCTTCCAAGTCCACACAGATCGGCCAGACAGCTCAGTTCGCTGCAGCTGGTAAGTCCGTCGCTAAGAAGGACCTCACAGGTATCGCTATCGCTTACCACTACGTATACGTAGCACAGGTAGGTATGGGCGCTAACCAGGCTCAGACTGTTAAGGCTCTCGTTGAAGCTGAAAGCTACAACGGCCCATCCCTCATCGTTGGTTATGCTCCATGTGAAATGCACGGCCTTAAGGGCGGTATGACAAACTCCCAGTCCGAAATCAAGTTCGCTGTTGAATCCGGTTACTGGCACCTCTTCCGCTACGACCCACGTCTCGCTGCTGAAGGCAAGAACGGCTTCCAGCTCGACTCTAAGGAACCAAACCTCGAAAACTACAGAAAGTTCCTCATGAACGAAGTACGTTACACAGGTCTCGTACGTCAGTTCCCAGAACGTGCTGAAGTTCTCTTCGCTAAGGCTGAAAAGGCAGCTAAGGAAAAGTACGAACTCATGAAGCTCCGTGCTGAACACGGTGTTTAATAGGTAAGTCTTTGCTTTAACTTATTAGCATTATAACAATATTATACCCGGGGAAGTTTTCTTCCCCGGGTATTTTAGAAAATCTTCCATATCCGGAGTCACAAAGTGAAAACTAATATTCTGATAATTGATGGTCAGGGCGGCCAGCTCGGCAGCCAGATTATCAAGGCTCTTACAGAAAAATACGACGGTCTGGAAATAACAGCCGTCGGTACTAATTCCGCAGCCACAGCTGCTATGATGAAGGCGGGGGCAAGCAAGGCGGCAACAGGGGAGAATCCTGTAGTGGTTGCCTGCAGAAAAGCGGATATCATCATCGGTCCCCTCGGCATAGTGATCGCAGACTCTCTTGTAGGAGAGGTTACGCCGAAGATGGCTGTCGCCATCGGTCAGGCAGACGCTGTGCGTATTCTTATTCCGGTGAATAAATGTGAAAATTTGGTGGCAGGCGTGGACAAAGTGCCAACTTCCCTGCTGATTGGGGATGCTGTCGCAAAGGTGGCACAGTATCTCATATAACGCTTCGTCCTGAAGGACGGGGTAAGAAACAGAAGTTTCATAAATCCCGAAATATTTATTTTATTGACGATGCCATGAAGGCGTTGGTGTCCCTGAAGGGTGAGCCACGTCTTTTTTTGTACCGTCGGAAAGAGGAAAACTTATGAAACACTCAGAACTCAAAAAAATGGTATTATCAGCACTCTTCCTTGCATTAGGTCTTGTGCTTCCATTCCTTACAGGTCAGATTCCTGAAATCGGCTCTATGCTCTGCCCTATGCACATCCCTGCCCTCCTCTGCGGCTTCTTCTGCGGCTGGAAATGGGGTCTGCTCGTCGGCTTTGTAACACCGCTCTTGCGCTCCATGCTCTTCGGTATGCCTCCAATGTATCCTGTTGCAGTATGTATGAGCCTCGAGCTTGCAACTTATGCAGTCGTATCGGCAATTATGTATGCAAAGCTTCCTGAAAAGAAGAGCTCGGTCTACGTTGCACTCATCACAGCTATGATTGCAGGCCGTATCGTCTGGGGCGCAGCAAGATTTGTATGCGCTGGCCTTAACGTTTCTGCATTCGGTCTTTCTGCATTCTGGGCAGGCGCTGTCACAACAGCAATTCCCGGCATCATCCTGCAGATTATCGTAATCCCTGTGCTCGTCATCGCACTTAAAAAGTATACACAAAGCGAACAGTAATAATAAAAGCCACTCCATACGGAGTGGCTTTTTTCTGTTATTCCATAATTGTATATTCAAGCTTATATGCCGCGCTTGTGTCGATTTCTGTCATATCAACGCCTGTCATTGCATATTCATCATTGACGTAGAATGCCCAGTAGCTCATATTTTCGTCATAATCGGCAAGCATACCGTTGACAGAATCAATGTAAAGACCAAAACTGCCGACTTCGCCTTCGATGAGCTTATTTTCAATGAGTGCATCGCCAACTGTTGCGGCATCGGTATTGATTGTGAATGTAACCGACTTGTCTTCGCACACAACGTCGATTTTGAAGGTCACTGCGCCTTCGCCCACTTCGGCATCCTTTGTGTGGATTGCGTCTTTCCAGAGGTCAGACGTTTCTTCGGCCTTGCAGGCTGTGAGCGCGAATGCCATAACGATGACAAGAGCGAGAGAGAGTATGCGTTTTACGTTTTTCATGGTGATTTGTCCTTTCTTTTTTGAAATATAAAGACAAAATAAAAAGTACTCTTTCGGAAGAGTACGTGCCATGAAATACACGTCCCCTCCATGACAGCCGATGACTGCCATTAGTGCCCAAAGAGACCTTTTTTGTGTCGCAGGACGGTAAGTAACCCGACTTTTACGGTAATGGCTGTTGCTGCGGATTTCCACCGCGATTCCCTCAGCCGTACTGCGTTTATCATTTTGTCGGTATAATTATAGCACAGGAATGGGGATATTGCAATAAGAAAATAAGCTTAAGCGGAAGGAGCAGACGACCCTGCAATCCGTAGGGGCGAGCATTGCTCGTCCGCGGGACATTCGTGAATATACGTGATTATCGTAGAGGGCTTGCTCCCACCGCCTTAATAAATGCATTGCAGATACAAAAAAGCCACCCTGTATGGAGTGGCTTTTCAACAATATTTTAATTTTCTTTATCAAGCGGTACGAAGCGCTTGCCGTCTGCCGCGTAAACCGAAAGCATCGGCATAACCTCGACGAATGAATCAGGCGAATGCTCCACAAGATAGCGGCGGATGATAGCCGACTGTGCAGGCGAGCAAACGCAGGAAACCTTGACCTTGCGCTCGTTTGTGTAAGCGCCTGTGATATCGTAAAGTGTGACACCGCGTCCCAATTCCTTCATGATATACTCGCTCAGCTTTGCATAATCTGACGTGATAATCTCGATTTTATAAAGCTTGTAGCCCATGCTGTACATCACGTAGTCCATGATGCTGTTGCAGACAAAATGGTTGAGGAAGGCGTAAATAGCCACATCGCGGGAAAACATAAATGTAGAAATTACGAGAATCAGCCCGTCGACAGCCATCATAACGCGTACAACGTTGACGTTGCGGAAGACCTTTTTCTGCAGAATAGCCGAAATCGTATCCGAGCCGCCGAAAGTATAGCCGC
>JAFYNW010000095.1 GCA_017547995.1 Clostridia bacterium
CACCTTAACGTTTGCACAGCAAACATTTCACTCGCCATCGGCGAATTTCACCTGCGAAGCAGATTTCACCCAACGGAAGTTGGATTTCACTGCGAATAAAATGAGCTAGATTTCCACCCATGTGCCGAGGCCCTGTTCCTTTGCCTTTTCATAGATGAGCCAGGAAGCCGCCACGTCTTCAGCAGAAATACCGACTGACTTGAAGAGAGTGATATCGTCGTCACTTGTTCTGCCCGGATTTCTGCCTGCGATAACGTCGCCGATTTCGCAGATGATGTGGCTTTCTGTAATCTTGCCTTCAGCGATTGGAATAGCAACGTCGCCGCCGTCACGGAGGACAGCCGCTGTCATATCGGAGAATACCTTCGCTTTGAGCACGAGGTCTTCGTCACATTCGCGGTTTGCACCACTGCAGGCACCGATTGCACAGATGCAGGCGCCCTTCTTGACCCATTCACCCTTGAGGATAGGCACGTTTGTCTTTGCAGATGTTGTTGTGCAGATGATATCAGCATCCTTTGCCGCATCAGCACCGTCAGGACAGCCTACGATTTCAACATCCGGCAACTTTTCCTTGAGATATTCGCAGCAAGCCTGAATTGTTTCTTCGTGGTAGCTCCATACGTTGATTTTCTTGATGTCACGGATAGCCGCAACTGCGAGAGCGTGCGCTCTGCCCTGCTTGCCGCCACCGAAGATAGCGAGGACGGAAGCATCCTTTTTAGCGAGATGATTTGCAGCAGCTGCAGAGGAAGCGGCTGTGCGGTTTACTGTGATGAGCTCAGCATCGACGATAGCCTTGAGTGCGCCTGTGATTGTATCAAAGAGAGGCACGATGCCCTGATTTGTCTTGTTTCTTGCAGCTTCAGGGCTTGCGAACATGATAACCTTACCGCCTGTCACGTTGATGGAGTTGTCGGATGCAGGCATGATAGCAAGAGAGCAACCACCTTCGTGACGAATCATTGTGCGCTGAAGATTTGTAACCTTGCCGTCAGACATTGCGGCAAAAATATTTTCCATAGCCTTGATGCAGTCAGGGTAATTAAGCACCATTTCAGCTTCTTTTCTGTTGATAATGAGAGTCTTTTCCATAGTATTTGTCCTTTCGTGGAGTATTGCGTGAGTTTTGGAGTGATTGGATAAGCGGGAGGCATTGGAGAATCGGGACGCCGGGGCGTCGTCCCCTACAGTTTAACAAGTAGTGTAGGGGCGGGTTTCCATGCCCGCCCGCAAGCCTGTTATTCTATTTCATATGTTCATTGAGGAAGTCTGCCACCTGCGGATAGCAGTCGAGCTTATTCTTGAGCTTGGCAAGGCCGTGGCCTTCATCTTCGTATCGGAGATACTTGACAGGAATGCCCTTGGAAGAAACCTTTTCGACAACCTGCTCAGCTTCGCCGATTGGTACGCGAGGGTCGCGTGCGCCGTGAATAACCATCATCGGACACTTTACTCTGTCAATCTTATGGATTGGGGAGATAGCGCGAAGCACGTCGCGGTGATGCTCGAGCGAGCCGTATTCGATTTCGCGATTCTTTCTGCGGTATGCAGATGTATTTTCAAGGAATGTTTCGAAGTTGCAGATACCAACTGTATCGACAGCGCAGGTGAAGAGCTCAGGATATTCTGTGATGCAGGCGAGAGTCATAAATCCGCCGTAAGAGCCGCCCATAACTGCGATATTTTCCTTTTCAGCAATGCCTGCCTCGATGATATAATGCACAAGCGCCTCGATATCCTTAACGGAATCCATACGCTTTTCGATATCGTCGAGATGGTTGTAAGTCTTGCCGTAGCCTGTCGAGCCACGCACGTTAGGCAC
>JAFYNW010000096.1 GCA_017547995.1 Clostridia bacterium
CACTATGGTGTCTGAAATTGCAAATTTACTCGAAAAAATGTCGGAAATCCTCGAAAAATCTTACCTAAACTTCACGTTGAAGCGGACGAAACTGGGAGATAAAAAGGTCATCAGTATAGGCTTTTCTGATATTATG
Source organism: Clostridia bacterium (assembly GCA_017547995.1). GTDB lineage: Bacteria > Bacillota > Clostridia > Oscillospirales > Butyricicoccaceae > SIG471. The sequence goes on from JAFYNW010000096.1 coordinate 137, forward strand.
AATAGCAACTTGCCGAAAATAATGGAGATGATTTGATGGCAGATAATACTATTGTGTGCAGTGACGGCTGCAATATGAATGAAATATCTTTCGCTCAGCTGAAAAAAGCAGCGATTGACGTTTCGGGAAGCCGCACCCTTGACAATGCTTCGGCAGGGGCGACAGCCTGCGCCATTCTGACTGACAAGGGCAATATTTATACGGGAGTCTCGGTAAATACAGTGTCGGTGAATATCTGCGCTGAGCAATCGGCGGTGGCCGCTATGGTGACAGCCTGCGAAAGTCATATAGTGAAAGTGATTTCGGTAAACAGCCGCGGCACAGTCTGTCAGCCTTGCGCAAAGTGCCTTGAGCTTATGCTCAGCCTTTGTAATGAAAATTGCGATGCGGAAATCGCTATCGGTGAAGACACATCGGCAAAGCTGAGTCAGCTTACAGCAATAAAATCAGCCGATAAGGTCACTGTCCTTGAAAGCGAAAGACTCCGCCTTGTGCCTCTTACGTTAAATAATATAAGCGAGGTCTTTGAAAGCTTCACTTACGACGTAACAAAATATATGTATCCGTCGGCACCGAAGGAAATCGCAGAAAGCGAAGCCTTTGTAAAGACAACCCTCGGCAAGATGGAAAAGGGCAGGGAAATCGTCTTTGCCATAAGAAATAAGGAAAACGATGAGTTTTACGGCCTTGTGGGCATACATAATATCACGTCAGGCGCGCCGGAAATCGGTGTGTGGACCAAAACTGCCGTCCACGGCAAGGGCTACGGCTTTGAGGCTGTGTCACGTATCATCGCACATACAAGAGAGCATATCCCGTTTGAGCATATTATTTATCCTGTCGACAAACGCAACTACCCAAGCCGCAGAATACCGATTCTTCACGGAGGGGTTGCAATGAAGGAATATAATATGGTAAACTTAAATGGAGACACACTTGAAATTATAGAATATTGGATAAAATAATGAAAAGAAATATTTTAGGAAAAACAGGAATCGAAATTCCGGAAATCTGCTTCGGCAGTCTGACAATGTCCCCTTGTCAGTATGGCTTTGATGCCGAAAGAGCAGGGGAGGTTATGGCGTTTGCCGCTGAAAAGGGCATCAATTTCATTGATACAGCCCAGTATTACCGTAACTACGACCATCTTCGTGCGGCAGTAAAGAAATCCAAGCGTGAGCTTATTCTCACCTCCAAGTGCTATGCCTACGAATACGATATGGCTGTGCAGGCTGTTGAGGAGGCAAGAAAGGCAATCGACCGTGATTATATTGACATCTTTATGCTTCATGAGCAGGAAAGTGAGCACACACTTCGCGGACATAAGCCTGCCCTCGACGCATTATTTGACATGAAGGCAAAGGGCATCATCAAGGCTGTAGGCATCTCGACACACTTCGTGGCAGGCGTTGAAGGTGCAATCAAGTATAATCTTGACGTTGTCCATCCTATGCTCAACGTAACTGGTCTCGGCATCTGCGACGGCACACGCGAGGATATGGAAAAGGCCATCGAAAAGGCGTATAACGCAGGAATTGGTGTTTATACCATGAAGGCTTTCGGCGGCGGTAATCTTTACAAACGCGCAAGCGAATGCCTCGACTATATCTTCGACTTCCCATACAAGCACGCAACGGCATTGGGCATGAAGAGTGAGCAGGAGGTCATTGATAACTTAGAGTATTTGGCAAAGCGTCAGTTTACAGATAAATATTCCGTCCAGGGCAAGCATATCCACATTGAGGATTATTGCTCGGGATGCGGCAAATGCACCGAAAGATGCCCGCAGAAAGCTCTCTATATTGAAAACGGACGTTCAAATTGTAACAATTCCATCTGTCTGCTGTGCGGCTACTGTGCAGCGGCTTGCCCTGATTTTGCTATCAAAATATTATAGTAATCTATATTTTTCTCTCCAATTATTAAAAAATGGAAAAATTAGTTACAGATATTTGTAACTATTTTGTTTGACTTTTGTAACTTTTTATGTTATACTATCATCATAACGGAAAGGTTGGTATTATGGAAAACATTTTAACATATAAAGGTCATCCGCTCATGAGAAGCGGCGACGTCATCTATTACGGCAGTCTCGAAAACAAATACATCATTGTAATCAAGATTCTTGAGTCCAAGGACATGAACGATCTCAAGACAGCTACAAAGCTTACAATCGAGCTTCAGCTCAACGACCCTGACATCAGCGAAATGGACAAGGTCAAGAAGTCCGCATCCAGAACAAGCCTCTACGAAGCAATGGATATCGCATCCATCTGGCTCCAGAAGGCATTGAAGTAAAAAACACAAAAGTCAAAAGTCCGAAATTACAGAAGTCACTCATATTGGAGGAAAAATGTTTAAGAAAGCAAGAACATTGCTTACAGCAGGTATATTATCATTATCGCTCATCATCTCTTCATCGGCTCTCGATGCACTCAAGGCCGGCGTTGTAACAGCAGGCGTTCTCAATCTGAGAGCAGAAGCGACAACACAGTCTGAGATTATTAAGAAGCTCCCTGAAAAGACAGACCTTTCTGTCTTCGATGAAAAGGATGACTTCTATCAGGTTTCCGCGTCAGGCACAGTAGGCTACGTTTCCAAGGATTACGTAGAGCTCAAGGACGTATGGAATATCGATAACGGCGGCGGTGCTAAGGTAACAGCAAGCGCCCTCAACATCAGAAGCAAGCCAAGCCTCGAAGCTGACGTTGTCGGCAAGATTTACGAAGGCGGCGTTGCTGAAATCATCGGCATCAACGAAGGTTGGCTCAAGGTCAAGTACAAGGGCACAACAGGCTATATCCACCCTGACTACGTTGAATACGTTGAGCTTACAGAAGCAGACAAGCAGGCTGCAGAGGTAAGCAAGGGTCAGCAGATTGTAAACAAGGCAAAGCAGTATCTCGGCGTCAAGTACGTATACGGTGGTGCATCCCCAAGCGGCTTCGACTGTTCCGGTTTCACTTCCTACGTTTACAAGCAGTTTGGCATAAAGCTCAACCGCTCTTCTTCCGCACAGACATCCAACGGCTATAAGGTTTCCAGAAGCGAACTCAAAGCTGGTGACCTTGTATTCTTCACATCCCCTGGCAGCAAGTCTGTAGGTCACGTTGGTATCTATATCGGCAACGGCAACTTCATCCATGCTGTAAAGCCTGGCAGAGCTGTTGAAATCGATACAATGACATCCGGCTACTACAATACATACTACTGGGGCGCACGCAGAATCTTCTAATATAAGCAATCTTACCGGTTGCTGTGAAAACTAAAAATTAAACGGTTCATCTGATGATTTCGGGAAAATAACTTGTACTTCATCACGATGGGCCGTTTTTGTGTATTCAATCCCGCGGACAAATCGTGATTTGTCCCTGCAATAAATAAACAAAACAAAAGGACGGTTTCCCGTCCTTTTATATTTTATTCCACCATCATGGCAATCTTATCATAATGCAGGCTTAAATCGGCATAGCC
>JAFYNW010000097.1 GCA_017547995.1 Clostridia bacterium
AAAAAGAGGGAACCTTCACGGTTCCCTCTCAAAATGAACTTTACTTGATAAGCTTCTTTATCGCATCCATACAATAGTCCACGTCATTTATATCACTGAAATATCCGAAGCTGAATCGGACAGTACCCTGTGGGAAAGTATTTAATGTCTTGTGAGCCATTGGAGCACAATGCATACCACAGCGTGTCATGATACCGAATTCATCATCAAGTTTGTACGACACCTCAGCGTTGTCATGTTTTTCGAAATCGAGAGAAACTACGGCAGTGCGCATGAGAGTGTCTTCTTTTTTACCCACGATTCTTACGTCTGGAAGGGATTTTGCACATTCGATAAAGTACTTTGTGATTTCCATTTCCTTCTTGTGAATGTTTTCGATACCCACTTCATTTACAAACTGAACTGCTGTACCGAGACCAACAATACCAGGAAGGTTCATTGTGCCGGACTCAAACTTGTCAGGCATGGAAAGTGGCATTTCAAGGCTGTCGGAAATACTGCCTGTGCCGCCTGCAATGAGTGGAGAAACGTGCTTTTCGAATTCCGGTGTGATAATGAATCCGCCAGTACCCTGAGGGCCCAAAAGGCTCTTGTGACCTGTAAAGCAAAGGCAGGAAATGTTCATCTTTACCATATCGATAGGGATAACACCTGCAGACTGAGCACAGTCACAGATAAAGAAAACGCCTTTTTCCTTACATACAGCACCGATAGATTCAAGGTCGTTTACAGTGCCGCAGACGTTGGAGGCATGAAGCATAACAACAGCCTTTGTCTCGTCTGTGATTGCATTTCTCACAGCTTCAGCAGAAACGAAGCCTTCTTCGTCACCCTGAGCAACAGAATACTTGACGCCCATCTTTTCAAGCTGAACGATAGGACGCATAACAGCGTTGTGTTCCATGGAGGATGTTACAACGTGGTCGCCAGGCTTCAAAAAGCCCTTGAGAATCATGTTGAGAGAAGTTGTGATGTTGTTTGTGAAAACAACGTTTCGTGCCTTCGGGCCGTTCATCATCTTGCAGAGATTTTCTCTTGTGAGATAGATGCTGTCAGAAAGGCTGTAAGCCGAGTTGTAGCCGCCTCTGTTGATGTTGTAGCTGCCGTGTGTAAGAATTTCAGCAATACATTCAGCGACTCCCGGCGCCTTTGGAAACGAAGTGCTGCCGTTGTCGAAATAAACTTTTTTCATATAAAAACCTCACCTTTGTGGTATTTTTTCTATGTGTACGCTGCAGCAGGAAGTGAAGCCGCCTGCTGTATATATAAATTATATAATGTATGCAGGGAAAATACAAGACAAAAAGAGAGCAAAAGTGATTTATTGATAAAATCAATAGATTTTGTGACGTTTTATTTGAAAAAAGAACAAAACAATAAAAGTATACTCAGAGCAAAGCAGAATGCTTTCAGCATTGAGATATTTTTTCGTCAGAACGGGTAAAAGCCGCAGGCGATACTTTGTGTATCAACGAGGATTTTTAAGCGTAAATGACGGAAAAAGAGCCGATGATGAAGGTGTTGATGGTTTGCGGAGAGTATACAAAACCAAAAAAGGAGATAAAACTATGAACGCAGAAAAGAAACAAAGACTCCTCGTTCTCGCAACCGGTCTTGCTATCGGTATCTTCGCAGTTATCCTTGTCATGATGGGCAACCCTGGCAATATGGGCTTCTGTATTGCTTGCTTCATCCGTGACACAGCAGGTGCTCTCGGTATGCACCGTGCAGCAGTTGTACAGTACATCAGACCAGAAATCATCGGTCTCGTACTCGGCTCATTCATTATGTCCCTCTGCATGAAGGACTATAAGCCACAGGGCGGTTCCTCCCCAGTTACAAGATTCATTCTCGGCTTCTTCGTAATGGTTGGCGCACTCATGTTCCTGGGTTGCCCACTCCGTATGGTTCTCCGTCTTGCTGGTGGTGACCTCAACGCTATCGCAGGTATCGTTGGCTTCATCGTTGGTGTTCTCGTTGGTGTATTCTTCATCAACAAGGGCTTCTCCCTCTCCACAGGTAAGATTTCTGAACAGGGTAAGCTCGAAGGCGCTATGATGCCTCTCATCAACGTTGTTAACCTCGCTCTCCTTGTTGCAGCTCCAGCATTCATCTTCTTCTCCGAAGAAGGCCCTGGTTCTTTGCACGCTCCAATCGCAATCGCTCTCATTGCAGGTCTCGTAGTTGGTGCTCTCGGTAACCGCAGCCGTATCTGTATGGTTGGTGGCTTCCGTGACCTCTTCCTCTACAAGAACGCACATCTCTTCATCGGTACAGCAGGCGTATTCGTAGCAGCTCTCATCGGTATGCTCGTAGTTGGCAAGTTCAACCTCGGCTTCGAAGGTCAGCCAGTTGCTCACACAGACGCTCTCTGGAACTTCCTCGGTCTTGCTCTCGTTGGTTTCGCATCCGCACTTGCAGGCGGCTGCCCAATCCGTCAGCTCGTTCTCGCAGGTACAGGTTCTTCCGATGCTTCCGTTACAATTCTTGGTCTCTTTGTTGGCGCAGCATTCTGCCATAACTTTGGTCTTGCTTCCTCCGCAAACGGCCCAACAGCTAACGGTCAGATCGCAGTTATCATCGGCTTCATCGTTGTAGCAGCTATCGCTGTTATGAACATCAGAAAGATCAAGGACTAATTTCCCTGATTATAAAAAGGAACGCCTCCGGGCGTTCTTTTTTTATGCCAAATTCATCATTCATTAAATCGTAGGGGAGGGTCTCTGTGCCCTCCCGCAAGCACGAAGTGCGACCTGTTCAATGCATCGCAGATACCACAACGTTTGCTGAAGGCAAACACTTCATAACAAAAGCCGCTTCACTTCTTCACGTGCAAGGCATACTTCGTTTCTGTGTAGGGTACGGCATTTATGACGTACCGCAAAATCATAGGGGCAATTTGTTCAATGCATCGCATAACCCCACTTTCCCATAAAAATTAAAACTCCCGACACAATTTCACGCTCCTTTTTCATTGCAAAATACGTTATCATATAGTATAATATATTTTAATGCAAAATAAATCGCCATATCATGGCGGTTATCACAAGGAGAAATAAATTGAAAAAGACTATAAGTTTATTCCTTGCCCTCTGTATGTGCTTCACTTTACTTACAGGCTGTGCATCCAAGGGCGAGATTGCAAGAGAAGATATGATTAAGCGCACAGACATCACTGTGGGCGAAGAATGGGACGCAGTCAGCCTCGACCCGCATCTCGTCAACGATGAGATTTCCGTCCGCACAGTTGCTCATATCTATGAATCCCTTGTCAAGCAGGACAAGGACCTTAATATCGTGCCTTCTCTCGCTGAAAGCTGGGAATGGAAGAGTACAACGGAAATCCTTTTCAATCTCCGTCAGGGCGTAAAGTTCCATAACGGCGAAGAAATGAAGGCATCCGACGTAAAGTTCTCCCTCGAAAGAGCAATGAGCCAGCCTATGGTTATGGGCGCACTCTGGGCACTCGAGGGTGTGGAAATCGTCGACGATTACACAGTTATCGTAAAGCTCAAGCAGCCTTACGCTGAAATGATGACAGCTCTTTCGGGCACAGGCGCATCTATTATCAGCGAAAAGGCGGCCAATGAAAAGGGCGACAAGTTTGGCGTAAATCCTGTTGGCACAGGCGCACTCAAGCTTCAGAAATGGCAGCAGA
>JAFYNW010000098.1 GCA_017547995.1 Clostridia bacterium
CTCCATAACATTCTGGAGAGCTGTCATATTCTTGAAGAGGTTATAGTTCTGGAAAACCATAGATGTCTTGCATCTGAGGTCGTGAACCTTCTTCTTGTCAGCCTTGTTATGTGTATCAACAGAGATGCCGTCGATTTCGATGATACCGTCTGTTGGCTTTTCAAGATAGTTGATACAGCGAAGGATTGTGGATTTACCTGTACCGGATGGACCGATGATGGAGATAACTTCACCTTCGTGAACATCGAGGTCAACGTGCTTGAGAACGTGGAGGTCACCGAAAGACTTCTTGAGACCCTTGATGCTGAGTACAACTTTATTCTTATCCATTATTTGCCACCATCCTTTACGTAAGGCTTATTCATCTTCTTTTCAAGATAATGCTGGAGAAGTTCGATAGCTGCAAGAATTACCCAGTATACAATGAGAAGAGCTGCATAGCCTTCGAGATAACGGTATGTAAGGTTAACTTCGTTTTTAGCAGCAGACGTCATATCGAGAACACCTACTGTAAACGCAAGAGATGTGGACTTGAAGAGGTTTGCAAAGGAGTTTACCATGCCTGGGATAGCAACTCTTGCTGCCTGCGGAATAACAACTCTGTAGATTGTCTGCCATGGTGTGAGGCCAATGGAGATACCCGCTTCAAACTGGCCCTTTTCAACAGACGTGATAGCACCACGGATATTTTCGCCCATATATGCTGCAAAGGATACCGAAAGCACCATTACAGCCGCCCAGTATGCAGGGAGCGCTCTGATAGTTTCAGAGAATGTTGCAAAACCATAATAGAAAATAAAGAGCTGTGCAATAAATGGTGTTGAACGGAAGAAGGATGTGAAAATGATGGAAAACTGCTTGAGCACAGGGATATTGTAATAACGGCTTGCAGCAAGACCGAAGCCGAGGATTACAGAGAAAATGAGAGAGATGAATGAAAGAGAAAGTGAGTTCCAGAAACCATGGCTGACTACTTCAAACATCTTAAGGAAATATTCAAAATCAAATATATTTGCCATATGACACTCCTTAATTATTTACATATGGATGTGCGGCAGGCACATCCATATGCCTGCCGCAAAAGTGAAAAACACACGATAATTAGTTCTTTGGATTTGCTGCGAAGTAGTCCTTAGCTGGCTGGGATTCCATAACGTCCATACCGAACCATTCTGTGCAGAGTTCACCGTAGGAACCGTCTTCGATCATATCACCGAGAACTGTGTCGATGAGTTCGAGCATAGCTGCGCCACGTTCTGTACGTGCGAATGGATATGCGTTAACTTCTGTGTAGATTGGGTTGTCGATATCAACGCTCTTGAGCTTGAGATCAGGCTTCTGCTGCATTGTGTATGGGAGAACGAGGTATGCCCATGGAGCTGCGTCCGCACGGCCGAGCATTACCTGCTGAAGAATAACACCGCTGGATTCATAAACGTTCTTCTGAACCTTGTTGTCTGGGTCACGCTGTGCAACGAATTCGTTCATAGCGGAACCTTCTGCGAGAGCGATAGCCTTGCCTTCCATATCAGCCCATGTCTTGATATCATCGTTATCTTCTGGAACTGTGAGGCAATATGGGGAGAAGAAGAATGGCTGTGTGAAGTCATACTTTTCCTGACGAGCTGGTGTGATGGAAATCTGCTTTGCAACTGTGTCAACACGGCCGAGGTCGAGTTCTGCAAATGTTGCTGGGTTGTCGATCTGAACGAGTTCGAGTTCGAGACCTGTCTTTTCAGCCATGATATTCCAAAGGTTGATTTCAAAGCCATCCCATGTCTTTTCTGCTTCATTATAAATTGTAAATGGAGCGTAGTTACCTGGTGTAGCAAGGCGGATTGTTGTGTCGTCGCCGAGCTTTGCTACGAGGTCTGCGTATGGGTTTGCTGCTTCTGTTGCAGCTGTTGTTGCTTCTGTAACTGCTGTTGTTGCTGCTGTTGTAGCCGCTGTTGTTGTTTCTTCCTTAGCGGAGCAACCAACGAGAGAGAGGCATGTTACAAGAGCAAGCATGAGTGCGATA
>JAFYNW010000099.1 GCA_017547995.1 Clostridia bacterium
CCGCAAGGTCCTCATCGCAGGTAAGAAGGCAGGTCTCATTCCAAAAATCCACGCTGACGAAATCAACGTCATCGGCGCTGTGCCTCTCGGTGTTGAAATGAATGCTATCTCTGCCGACCATCTTATTATGATTGACAACGATGGCATCAACCACCTTGCAGAAGGTGCGACAATCGCAACAGTATTGCCATCCACGTCTTTCTATCTTGGCGAACACTTTGCTCCTGCAAAGGAACTCATCAAGAGAAACGTGCCTGTGGCTATCGCATCGGACTTCAATCCGGGCTCATGCCCATCATATAATCTTCAGCTTGCAATGAACCTTGCATACCTGAAGTATCGCATGACACCTGCGGAAATCCTCACAGCTGTCACACTCAATGCGGCCTGTGCAGTCGATATGGCTGAAAAGGTTGGTACAATCGAATGTGGCAAGCAGTGTGATATAGTAATCTGGAAAGCTAAAAATCTCGAAACTCTGCTTTACCGCTTTGGCGACAATATGGCAGAAACCGTTATTAAGAAGGGAGAAAAATTATGTTAACAGACATTCAGATCGCTCAGGCAGCCGAAATGGAGCATATTCTTAAGATTGCAAACAAAATCGGCCTCACAGAAGACGATATCGAATTTTACGGCAAATATAAGGCTAAAATCAGCCAGAAGGCTGTAAACGAAGCTAAAAAGTCCGAAAAGAACGGCAAGCTCATTCTCGTTACAGCTATCAGCCCTACACCAATGGGTGAAGGCAAGACAACAACTTCCATCGGTCTTGGCGACGCTATGAGCAAAATCGGCAAGAACACAATGATCTGCATCCGTGAACCATCCCTAGGTCCTGTATTCGGCGTCAAGGGCGGCGCTGCAGGCGGCGGCTATGCTCAGGTTGTTCCAATGGAAGATATCAATCTCCACTTCACAGGTGACCTCCACGCTATCACAGCGGCTAACAACCTTCTCTGCGCAATGCTCGACAACAGCATCTATCAGGGCAACCCACTCAACATCGACCCTAAGCGCGTTGTATTCCGCAGATGTATGGATATGAATGACCGTCAGCTCCGTAATATCATCGGCGGCTGCGGCTCTCATACAGACGGCGAGCTCCGTGAAGACGGCTTCGATATCACAGCGGCTTCCGAAGTTATGGCTACACTCTGTATGGCAGACGGTCTTGAAGACCTCAAGGCTCGCCTTGCAAGAATAGTTGTAGGCTATACTTATGACAGACAGCCTGTAACAGCAGGTGACATCAATGCTCACGGCGCTATGGCGGCTCTTCTCCGCGAAGCACTTCTCCCTAACCTCGTTCAGACACTCGAGCATACACCAACACTCGTTCACGGCGGTCCATTCGCTAACATCGCTCACGGCTGTAACACAGTAACAGCTACAAAGTACGCTCTCAAGAAGGCTGACTACGTTGTTACAGAAGCAGGCTTCGGTGCTGACCTCGGCGCTGAAAAGTTCCTCGATATCAAGTGCCGCATCGCAGGTCTCGAGCCAAGCGC
>JAFYNW010000100.1 GCA_017547995.1 Clostridia bacterium
TAATTTTTATCCCAGCTTTTTATAGGCTGTCATTCGCATTGTTGTATAGCAGGCGATACCGCCGATTACGTTGGAGATTGGCTCTGCAAGGAATACGCCCATGACACCGAAGCCGACTCTTGGAAGAATGAGTGTCAATGGCACTACGATGAAGGCTTTACGCAAAAGCGAGAAGAAAATCGCGTGTTTTGCATCGCCCATCGCCTGAAATGCCGACTGTCCTGCCGACTGAAGTGCCATAAATACGAAGCCGAAGAAGTAAAGCTTGAGCATTCCCACGCCCGCCTCCATCATTGCCGCGTTGTCGGAGAAAATGCCAAACCATACCTGCGGCATAATGAGCACGAGCAGCCAGCAGACCATCATATAAATCGAGCCGACAACCGTACTGAATCTGATGCCATCCTTGACGCGGTTGTAAGCCTTCGCGCCATAGTTGAAGCTGATGACAGGCTGTGCGCCGCTGTTGATACCGCTGAGCGGAAGTGTGAAAATGTCACGGACAGACGTGGAAACCGTCATAATGCCGACGAAAAGGTCGCCGCCGAAGCTCTGGAGTGTGGAATTGCAGGCCGCCTGCACAAGGAAGTTTGTACCCTGCATGATAAAGTTGGATGCACCGAGTTTGCACACGTCAGACGTGATTTTTTTGCTGATGCGTATGTTTTCACGCTTGACAGGGATGAGGATTTTCTTGCCGAAAAGGAAGGAAAGCACCCATGTTGCCGAGCAAGCCTGACTGATAATCGTAGCAAGTGCCGCACCAGCTACGCCCATATCAAGGACGAAAATGAAAATCGGGTCGAGGATGATATTCGTCACCGCGCCGATGATGATTGAAAACATACCGATTTTAGGGAAGCCCTGGGCATTGATGTAGCCATTCATGCCGGTTGTCAGCATGGAAAATACCGTGCCAAGCAGGTAGATATTGAGGTACTGACTTGCGTAGACGTAGCTTTCAGGACTTGCGCCGAATGCGAAAAGCACAGGCTTCTTGAAAAGATATCCGAGAGTCATGAGTATACCCGAGCTCGTCAGCAGCAGACAGAATGAGTTGCCGATGATTTTGCTTGCGCGCTCTTCATCGCCTGCACCTCGTGCCATGCCGAAAAGAGGCACGCCGCCGTTGCCGAAAAGGGCTGTGAATGCCATAATCAGCGTAATGATAGGGAATGTCAGGCCGACACCCGTCAGCGCAAGGCTGTTGCCGTCGCCCATATGGCCGAGATAGACACGGTCGACGACGTTATACAGTAACTGGACGAGCTGAGCTATCATAAGCGGCACGCCCTGTGCGATTATGCTTTTCCATACAGGACCCTTGGAAAAGTCCACCTTTGCTTTTCTTTCCATAACGTTTCTCCTGTTTTGTATTTCGATTGATATAATTATAGCACAAGTCTGTATCAAGCGCAAGTTTTGGAATAAGCTGCGGAAAATAAAAAAAGAACGAAGCTTTCACTTCGTCTCTTTATTTATATATGTACGGTGAAATATCTCGTCAGGCTCGATGTGAAATAATTCACTTCGTAAATTGTGAGATAGAAAGCTTATGCTTTCTGTGAAATAAAATAAATCACACACTTGAAAAGTGTATTTCACATTGTGCAACAATATTTCACAGCCGAAGACTATTTCACAAATCCCCTGGATTTATTTCGATAAAAAAGACTATTCTTTCGAATAGTCTTTCTTCATGGCTCCCCAAGTTGGACTCGAACCAACGACCCTGCGGTTAACAGCCGCATGCTCTACCGACTGAGCTATTGAGGAATATTTGTGTAGGCATTACTTATCTTCCCAAGCCGTCGCCAGCTAAGTATTGTCAGCACGAATGAATTTCACTACTGTGTTCGATATGGGAACAGGTGGACCATCATTGTAATAAACACCTACTA
>JAFYNW010000101.1 GCA_017547995.1 Clostridia bacterium
AAATATTTCCGACAAGGACGCAGAGAGAATCGTCAAGATGCACTTCTCTCCACTCAATATCTCCGTCCATACAACAGACCCTGAGCTCCGTAAGCTTATGCTTGGCAACCGCTTTGCGGGTGACGCACTCCGCCATCTCAAGACCTTTGCCGATGCAGGTCTCGAAATCAAGACTCAGATTGTCGTCTGTCCTGGTGTCAACGATGGTGAAAACCTCAAAAAGACCTTGCGCGACCTTTCTGACCTCTATCCAAGCGTTGTTTCCATCGCTTGTGTCCCTGTCGGTCTTTCCAAACACAGAGAAGGGCTCTATCCTCTCACACCGATGGATGAAAAATGTGCCCGTGAGTGCATCGAAATCATCGATTCCTTCCGCAAGGAAAACGAAGAAAAGCATGGCGAGGCTCTCATCCATGCCTCCGACGAATTCTATATCAAGGCCAATATGCCATTCCCTGATATGGAATACTATATGGATTTTGAACAGCTCGACAACGGCGTAGGCCTTATGCCGCTCTTTGAAGATCAGGTCAAAGACGAGCTGGAATACGAAGAAAATATTCCACAGACACCGTTTACTGTTGTGACAGGCAAGGATGCCGCTCCTTTTATGGAGAAAATGCTTGACTATTGCCGCAATAAATGGCATAATTTAGAGTGTAATACTGTGGGAATCACAAATGATTTCTACGGTGAAAACGTGACTGTGGCAGGTCTTGTGACAGGCGGCGATATTATCCGTCAGCTCAAGGATGCCCCTCACCATAAAAACGTACTCATTCCTGTTGTCATGCTCCGTCATGGAGAAGCAGTCTTCCTCGACGACGTGACAATCGAGGAAATCGAAAAAGAACTGGATATTACCATAACTGTATGCGAAATCGACGGTATGCAGTTTGTAAACACCATTGCAAATTTGTAAGAAAAGAGGTTTAATATGGGAAAACCTGTAGTAGCGATTATCGGTCGCCCTAACGTTGGTAAGTCTGCGCTCTTCAACCGTATCACAGAAAAGCGTGTATCCATCGTTGAAGACAGACCGGGCGTAACACGCGACAGAATTTACGCCGACGCCGAATGGCGCAATATCCCTTTCAAAGTTATAGACACAGGCGGTATCGAGCCTAGAACAGACGATGAAATCCTCAAGTTCATGCGTGAACAGGCTCTCATCGCAATCGATCACGCCGACGTTATCATTTTTATCACAGACCTTAAGACAGGCGTCACAGCGGCTGACGAAGAAGTCGGCACAATGCTCAAGAAGAGCAAGAAGCCTGTTGTTCTCGCTGTAAACAAGATGGATGCCCCGGGCCACCCACCTGCAGAGTTCTACGAATTCTACAATCTCGGTATGGGCGACCCTATCGGCATCTCCTCCCTCCACGGTTACGGCACAGGTGACCTTCTCGACGCTTGCTTTGAGTACTTCCCAGAGGAGTCCTTTGAAAAGGTCGAAGAAGAGCCACGCATCAACGTTGCTGTAATCGGTAAGCCAAATGCCGGCAAGTCCTCTCTCATCAACAGAATCTCCGGCGAAAAGCGCGTTATCGTATCCAATATCGCAGGTACAACACGCGACTCCATCGACACAGACATCGACAACGAATACGGCAAGTATACTTTCGTCGATACAGCAGGTATCAGAAGAAAGAGCAAGGTTGAAGAATCTGTTGAAAAGTTCTCCGTAATGAGAGCTATGATGAGTATCGAACGCGCTGACGTATGCGTTATCATGATTGACGCTGTCGACGGCGTAACAGAGCAGGATACAAAAATCGCAGGCTATGCCCACGATAACGGCAAGGCTTGTATCATCGCAGTCAACAAGTGGGACCTCATCGAAAAGGAAACAGGCACACAGAAGGAATATGAAAACAAGGTCAGAACAGAGCTTGCTTATATGACTTACGCTCCTGTTGTGTTCATCTCCGCAATGACAGGTCAGCGTGTTGAAAATATCTATTCCATCATCAACGAGGTTTACGAACAGAATAATCTCCGTGTCACAACAGGTCAGCTCAACAGCATCCTCGCTGAAGCTACTGCAAGAGTGCAGCCACCTACAGATAAGGGCAAGCGCCTCAAGGTATACTATATGACACAGATTGGTGTAAAGCCACCAACTTTCGTATGCTTCTGCAACGACGCAAAGCTCTTCCATTATTCCTACCTCAGATATCTTGAAAACCGCATCAGAGACGTATACGGCTTCAAGGGCACGCCTATCAAGATGATAGTACGTCAGAGAGGGGAGCAGGAGTAATGACAGCATTAAAATATATTTTTGTCATAATCGCGGCATATCTCTGCGGCTCGTTCAGTACGTCTGTCTTTATCAGCACAAAGCTCTACGGCATCGACGTGCGTAATTACGGCTCGGGTAATGCCGGTGCAACCAATACACTCCGTACACTCGGCCTTAAAAAGGCTCTCGTTGTGCTTCTTGGTGATGCGCTCAAGGTTGTCGTCGCAATTCTTATCGCAAGATTTGCAGGCATCGTATATCCTGAGCTCATTGCAGGTATGGCGGCAATCATCGGCCACGCAAAGCCAATCTTCTATGGCTTCAAGGGCGGCAAGGGCGTGGCATGCGCTCTCGGCTTCATCCTTATGTTCGATTTGCTTATGCCAATCGTGGTGTTGCCATTCTTCTTCCTCGCATTCTTCATGACAAAGATTATTTCAGTTGCTACCTTTACAGCAGTTGGCGCCGCTCTTGTGTATATTTTCGTAAGATACTGGGGCGACCCTGTCATCCTCATCTTCTTCTCCTGCCTCGGTGCATATATCATCTGGCTCCATAAGGCAAACGTAAAGCGCCTTATCGCAGGCACAGAATCCAAGATTGACTTCAAGGCAAAGCTCCTCAAGGACGTCGAGAAGAAGCAATAAAGCATAATATCATCGATAAACCTGTAGGGACCGACATCTACGACGATCCGAAGCCTTCCCTTTGAGGGGAAGGTGTCAACGAAGTTGACGGATGAGGTGTAGGGCATAAGCCCGTCTATCCAATACGTCGCAGACACACGTCTTTACTTGCCTCGCCCTTTGGGGGAGGTGGCAGCCGTAAGGCTGACGGAGAGGGTCAACCACCCCCTCAATTCATTACCCGATAAAGAGGTATAAAAATGAAAATCACAATTTTAGGCAGCGGCGGCTGGGGTCTTGCCAATGCTGTACTTCTCAATAAAAACGGCCACGACATCACGTTGTGGTGCTTCCTCGAAAGCGAAGCAGAGCTTCTCAAGAAGGAGGGCGGCAATGAAAAGCTCCTTCCTGGCATCAAGCTCCCTGAAAATATCGATATCACAACAGATATCTCATGCGTAAAGGGCGCTGACCTTATCGTTGTTGCCGTGCCATCCTTCGGTGTTGCAAGCACAGCGAGAAATATCAGACCGTTTATGACAAAAGACCAGACTGTCGTCCTTCTTTCCAAGGGCTTCGACAAGGAAAACGGCTACTGCATCCTTGCAGAAACACTCCAGCGCGAATTGCCTGACAACAATATCGTTGTTGTTACAGGCCCTTCCCATGCGGAAGAGGTTTCCCGCGGTGTGCCAACAGCCGTTGTAGCCGCTTCCAAGAGCAGAAAGGCTGCCGAATTCGTTCAGGATATCTATATGAACGACAGATTCAGAGTCTATACTTCCCCTGACGTTGTGGGCGCTGAGCTTGGTGGTGCTATGAAGAATATCATGGCTCTCGCAGTCGGCATCTCCGACGGTATGGGCTTCGGTGACAATACAAAGGCTATGCTTATGACACGTGGTATTCTCGAAATGGCACGTTTCGGTGTTGCCCTCGGCGGTCACCCTGATACTTTCTCCGGCCTTTCCGGCACAGGCGACCTTATCGTAACCTGCGTTTCCGACCATTCTAGAAACCGCCGTATGGGTCTCCTTCTCGGTAAGGGTGTAAAGCCTCAGGAAGCTATCGAAAAGGTAGGCGCTGTCTGTGAAGGCTTCTTCGCAGCCGAAGCAGTCCACGAGCTTACAAAGGATATGGACATCGAGCTTCCTATCTCCGAAGCTATGTATAAGCTGCTTTATGAAGATATGGATATTATGGAAATCGCAAAGTCTCTTTTCACACGTGAAAAGAAGGGCGAGTTTTCAGAAATCTGGAATAAGCATCTCTCCTGGGAAGAATAATTCAATCAATCAAAGCCATCCGCTTCGGGTGGCTTTTTCTTTTGCCGCAAATATATTCTATAATAAAAAAGTGAAATTATATAGTGAAATATTTCATAGAAAATTGCACTAGGGAGAACCATTCTGCGGGCGGGCATGGAAACCCGCCCCTACACAATTCTTTCGTGGTGTTGTTGTAGGGACCGACCTCACGGGCGGTCCGCTTATCCAATGTGACTTGTCACACCTCAACGTTGCCAAGGGCAACACTTCATGGCGAAGCCACTTCATTTCTTCACGCGCAAAGCGCGCTTCACTTTCCTTGTAGGGGACGGCATTTATGACGTCCCGAAAAGAATGTAGGGGAGGGTCTCTGTGCCCTCCCGCCCTGTCCAATGCGTCGCAGACACAACATTTTTCTTGGC
>JAFYNW010000102.1 GCA_017547995.1 Clostridia bacterium
CGCAATCCACCTCTCCAGAGAAGTAAACGAAGCTCCAAAGATTTCCATGCAGACAGACGTGCTTCCATTCTTCTGCTTCAATGAAGGCGGCGAAAAGACATTTATCAAGTATATCGCTCAGCGCGCAGGCGTAAATCACGAAGATATTCTCAGCTTCGACCTTACAGCTTACGACTATCAGGATGGTTGCTTCATCGGCCCTAATGAGGACTTCATCTCCACAGCTCGTCTCGACGATGCTTCCATGGTGCACGCTTCCTTCACAGCGCTTCTCGAAGCTCAGACACCATACACATGTATCGCAGTTGCTTACGACCACGAAGAAATCGGCTCCAACTCCACACGCGGTGCCCGCTCCAATTCTCTCATGATGACTGTTGACAGAATCATCGAAAAGCTCGGTCTCTCCGTTGAAGACAAGTACAGAGCTCTTGCTAACTCCGTAATGTTCTCCGCAGACATGGCTCACGCTGTTCATCCTGCATACGTTTCCAAGATGGACCCTAACCACAAGCTTTACCTCAACAAGGGTCCTGTTCTCAAGACAGCTCAGTATCAGTCCTACGCAACTTCTTCCCGCGGCTCCGCTATCTTCACATGGCTCTGTGAAAACAACAACATCCCTTATCAGGTATTCACAAACCATTCCGATGCACGCGGCGGCGGCACAATCGGTCCTATCATTGCATCTGCTCACGGCATCACAACTGTTGACATCGGTAACCCAATGATGTCCATGCACGCTATCCGCGAGCTTGCTGGTACAGACGACCAGTACTATATGACAATGCTCTTCAAGGCTCTCTTTGAATCCGACCTTAAGGACGCTATCTGCTAATTTTATTTTCGAAAGGAAGTTACACCTATGAATATCGAAAGATTTGAAGGCACAGGCCGTATGAGCCGTGCAGTACGCCACAATGGTATGCTCTATCTCTGCGGTCAGACAGACACAACTGCTGCTGACGTACAGGGCCAGACAAAGAACGTTCTTGCTAAGATTGAAGACCTTCTTAACAAGTACGGCTCCGATAAGGACCATATCCTCACAGCTACTATCTACGTAAAGACAATGGACGATTTCGCAGCTATGAACGAAATCTGGGATGCTTGGGTAAACAACGGTCATGAACCTGCAAGAGCTTGTGTTCAGGCTGAAATGGCTCGTCCTGAAATCCTCGTTGAAATCGTTGTTGCAGCAGCAGTAAAGTAAGTCGCTTCGCTCTCCCCATTTGACAGGTCAAATGGTGTCCCCGTTATTTGTATTGTGCTTCATATATGCCCGACCGGCTTTGCCAAAGACGCTTCGGCAAACCGTATAATAACGGTGCTTCATATTATACTTAAAAATGTAAGAAAACCCTCCCAATATGGGAGGGTTTTTCTTATGTGTGGCAAGTTCTTACTTCACTATTTCAAACTCAGGCGAGCCTTCGCTGCCTGCGGCTACCTCATATTCATCGAAGCAGATTACAATGTTGCCGCTTTCATTAACGTAAAACTTTGGTGCGTCACCGATTGTTGTAAAGCCGTTTTCGCCGATTTCGAATGTGCCTTCTTCCTCAGCATTTCTGCGCTCCATTTCAGCCCTGATAAACTCATCAATAGCCTGAATACCATCCTTTTCAACAAGGCTGTCGAAAGAAATAAGCTTTCCGCTCTTCTTATCAATGTTATAGAATTCGTGGCTTACAGCCGCTGAGCCTTCGATATTTTC
>JAFYNW010000103.1 GCA_017547995.1 Clostridia bacterium
CAGTATGTAAGCATCCACAGGCTTACTTCGAAGTAAGAAAAGAAAATTACTAATATAAATATCAAAAGCCACCCAATCGGGTGGCTTTTTTCTATGCTCATCTTTTCGGGACACAGAAAAACCCGGGGATAGGCCGGGCTTCCTGCGGGATGGCTATTATGGTAGCTAACCGGGATGATTACCCACCAGATTTATCAGAAAAACAAAATAGCCGTAAGAATGAAATATATAGTATGGAGGGGAAAAATCATAAATATATGAAAATGCTGGTCGACCAGATTTCATATTCTCATTATGACACATTCGGCGCCATATTTCAAGGGTATAAAGCATAAAAATTATCGTCGCCTTTTTATGCAAATTTTATATAAAGCAATATAAGCACTTGCATTTTGTCATAACCTTATATTATAATTAGGATATAAAGACAATACGACAAGGGAGTGAAGATAAGAATTATGCGAAATGCTTCCGTAAAACCGGGCAATGAAAACATTCATCAGAATATAGTTACGCTCAGACATATGCTTAAAATGTCGCAGCTTGCATTCATCGAGGCTTATCTTTCCGATGACGAAGGCAGAAAGCTGATGAGCAATTCCAAATATTCCAATTTTGAACGCTTCGGCGGCGAAGACAGTGAAGAAATCGCGGCGCTCGTTGCATCAAAGCTTGAAATCGACAGCGCTGTTTTCAGAAATGACCCTGACGCATTCGTCTCATTTGCTGAGCAGATTGCAAAGACAGAGGAAAAGGAAGACCATTCCTTTGCAACAGGCCAGAACAGTCAGGTTGAACAGCTTGTGCGAATTCTTTCCGATTATATCTCCAATGCCATTATGGAAGGAGACTATAAGCTTGGCGATAAGCTTCCGTCCGACCGTGACCTTGCGGCAAAGTTCGGCGTGGGCAGAACAGCTCTCCGTGAAGCACTCAAGGTGCTCAGCGTTCTCGGCCTTATCGATATCAGACCAGGTCAGGGCACGTTTATCTGCAAGAATACCTCAAACTTCTTCCTTATGCCTCTTGCGTGGAGTTTCTTCGTAGGTGACGATAAGGCAGACAAGATGATTGAGGTAAGAAACGTCCTCGAGCAGAAGTCTGCACAGCTTGCGGCACAGAATGCCACAGAGGAGGACATCGTTTTCCTTACAGAAGTTCTGGAAAAGGGCAGAAAGGCATACGACGACGGCAATTTCAAGGACTTCCTCGACTGCGATATGGAGTTCCATCTTGCAATTGCAAAGTGCTCGCACAATCCTGTGCTGCAGAATCTTCTTTTCACGTCGCGAAGCCTTATAAGACAGATAAGCAAATCTGGTATGCTCACACTTGAAAACCTTAGAAATATCTATATCGAGCACGGCATTATCTATGACGCTATAAAGAATAAGGACTCTTACGAGGCATCACAGAAGATGATTTCCCATCTTATCAACTCGTGCACACGATATCAGCTGCCACTTTATTTATAAAAGCTATGACCTCCCTTTTTTCAGGGAGGTCTTTTTTCGTTTACAAAGTGTTTACATACCTGTCGAGCCTTTGACATAATTGGTTTGTATAATACAGACATAAACTAAAGGACAAAGACATACGACCAAGAACATACCATTACCTTTCTCTATACAAAACAGCTTCCCGCCGATTGAATATCGGCGGGAGCCAATCCCCCCATCGAACAGGTTCAATGGGGACCCCATGATTAAATAGATTTTGCCGAAATGAATTCGTCAAAATCGGTACGCCGACACTCGTCGGCGGTCGGGCGCCCGGCCCTCCGGCAACGCATCCAACAGGGAATACCGCTGATTATATTATCGGTATAGGAGGATAATGGCAAAACAAAGTTCACAGAGTTTCTTTTCATATATTTTCCGGTAAGAATTGTTTTGGCAAAACGGGGCTGAGGTATCTCAGCCTCGTTTTGTGTTTTCATTGGTAAAAATATACCGTTTGCTATTGAAAACTCCCTCGTTTTGATTTATAATCAATATATTATCTATTTAATCATCGGATACCTATTTGAGAGGGATTTATGGAAAAACTCAGACACTTTATTAAAAAAGAAATCGTATTCGTCATAGCAGCGGCGCTTGCTGTGGCTTCATCATTTTTCGTGCCTGTCAGCGCACAATATATCGAATACATCGACTTCAAGGTCATCGCTTTGCTTTTCTGCCTTATGAGCGTCATCAAGGGCTTTATGCATTCGGGACTTTTCGACGTGATGGCAAATAAAATCCTCACAACATTCAAAACACCACGCTCACTCGCTCTTGCCCTCATTCTTATGACCTTCTTCTCGGCAATGCTTGTGACAAACGACGTGGCACTCATCGCATTCGTGCCGCTCTGCATCGGTCTTTACGAAAAGACAGACGAAAAAAGCCTTGTTTTCGTCGTTGTAATGCAGACAATTGCGGCAAACCTCGGCAGTATGCTGACACCAATCGGCAATCCGCAGAATCTCTTCATCTATTCCTATTACGAAATGGCAATGGGTGAGTTTTTCGCAGTTACAGCACCGCTTACACTCATCAGCCTCGTGCTCATCTCTGCGGCGGTATTTATGAAAAAGCTTCCGCAGTGCAAGACGGAGGACGCAGCAACAAAGGTCGACAAAAGCGTATGGCTCTATGCCGTGCTTTTCGCACTTTCACTTGCAACGGTAATGCGCGTCCTCGATTACAGAATCTGCTTCGTAATCACACTCGTCGCAATGCTCGTTATCAACAAGAAGCTTCTCCTTCAGGTTGACTATGCACTCCTCGGCACTTTCGTTGCATTCTTCATCTTCGTGGGCAATATTTCCTCCCTCGAAGCAGTACGAAATGCAATCTCCTCTCTCGTTGCAGGCAGAGAGCTTATTATGTCGGTGCTTTTCAGCCAGGGCATCAGCAACGTGCCTTGCGCGGCCCTTCTCGCAGGTTTCACAGATAACGCTCATGCACTTCTCAAGGGCGTAAATATCGGCGGCCTCGGCACAATCGTGGCATCTCTTGCCAGCCTTATTTCCTTCAAGCTCTATTCACAGCATAAAAATGCCGACAAGGGCGCTTTTATGAAGGTGTTTACATTGTATAACGTAGTATTTCTCGTGCTTTTAGTGGCATTTGCCATGATATAGAATAATTTTTGCTTAAATAAAGGAGGCAGAACTATGATTATATTCCGTAATGACATTCCTAAGAAAGAGGATATCTATAACTTTTACGAAACTATCGGCTGGAATAAAGAACTGGGCCTTTCCGCACAGGAATTGCTTTTCGCAATGAAGGGCTCATTCCACGGCGTTTACGTATATGACGATGACCGTCTTATCGCAACAGGCCGCCTTATTTCCGACGGTGTAACAAATGCATATATGTGCGGTGTGGGCGTGCTTCCTGAATATCAGAATCACGGCATTGGCAGAGAAATCGTAAACAAGCTCAGCCAGTTTACAAAGGACCATTCTCTCCATCTTCAGTTTATCTGCACAGAGGAAATGAAGCCATATTATGAAAAAATCGGCTTCACATCTTTCGGCACAGGCATGAAGCTCTAATTAAATAATATAAGCCGTCCGTATGGGCGGCTTTTTTGTGCGTAAAAATATGTGATATATTGTTTGAAAAACTAACTTATTTATTGAACAGAACGACATTATAGGATTTGTCTATAGAAATTGGGGGGGTTATATAGAAAATAAATATTGTACTTTTTAATCTACTTGTGGTATTCTACTTTAGGACTCAAAAGTCCACACACAAAACAAAATATTTTAAGGAGAAAGTACACATGAAAAGATTTATCGCACTCATGCTTGCTCTTGTAACATGCCTCTCTCTCGTTGGTTGCTCCGCTAAGGAAGAAACAACAACAGCGGCTACAACAGCAGCAACAACAGCAGCTACAGAAGCAACAACAGCTGCAACAGAAGCAGCAAACCCATACGCAGACCTCGTAGCAAAGCTCGGCGACGACACAACACTCCGCCTTGCTACACCAGGTACATACACACCATTCACAATTTACGATCAGGCTACAAAGGAATGGGATGGCTTCGAAATCGAACTCTGGAGAATCATGGCTGAAAAGAC
>JAFYNW010000104.1 GCA_017547995.1 Clostridia bacterium
GTTATGGACAACGAATATCCTGCAGCTGTAAAGTCGGGCATCGGCATTCTCCCTGCCGAAATGGAGGACACCGACAAAGTTGTCCTTGCTGAAAAATACGCTAATCTGCCTGAAATATCAAATCCATACGATGACGAGGCTTTCCGTAATCGTCTTGTCAATACACTTTCAAATCTTGCCATAAAGTCCAATGACAGCGACCCTGAGCACAATTTCCTCATCGGTCTCGCATACCTTGACGGCATCGACGTGGAAGTAAACCGTGAAAGAGCCCTCGAGCTTATCACAATGGCGGCTGATGCAAGCCTTCGTGAAGCTATGGAAAAGCTTTATTATATGTATCTCAATGGCATTGGCGTGGCTCTCGATTATAACCAGGCTATTTTATGGGGCGAAAATCTGGTCAGATATTACACCAATAAGTTTGGTGAAAACAACAAATATGTCCGCGAATGGTTAAACCGCCTTGCTTTGCTCTATCAGTCAAACGGCAATTATAAAAAGGCTCTCGAAATCGGCGAGAAGCTTTACAAACATTATCTCGACCACGATGGCGAAGATTCATCAAACACTATTGTTATGCTCGGAAATCTTGCCTCCTATTACAGCTCCCTTGGCTACTATTCCAAGGCTGTTGAAGTAGGTGAAAAGGTCTACAATTACAGGCTAAAAAACCATGGTGAAAGCAGCCCATCTACACTTCTTTCTGTCAACAATCTTGCTTCATATTATAATGAGCTGGGTAATTCACGCAAAGCTGTTGAACTTGTACAGAAAGCGCTTGATGGACGTCGCAGACTTCTCGGTGAAGAGCATCCTGACACAATAAATACAATGGGCAATCTTGCTTCATTTACAAATTCACTTGGCGACAGCAAATCTGCCGTTCAGCTTTGTTCCGAAGCTCATGCTCTCAGTTCAAAGGTACTTGGCGAAAACCATCCTTCCACCCTGCTTGTTCTCAGCAATTTGGCTACATATTATAAGGCTTCGGGCGATTACAAAAAGGCAATCGAACTATGTACTACCGCATACAATTCCCGAATCAAAGTATTGGGGGAAATGCATCCTGATACTATTACATCACTCAATAATCTCGCCAGCTACCATGCGGCCTTTGGCAATTACAATAAGGCTCTTGAACTTAACGAAAAAGTTTATACTCAAAGACTCAAAGTTCTTGGCGAAGAACATCCTAAGACAATCGATTCAGTAAACAATCTCGCTGTTGATTATAGCCGTACTGCAGAATATGAAAAAGCTGCTGAGTATGGTGAAAAAGCCCTTGCTTTATATACAAAAACTCTTGGTGAGAATCATCCTGACGCCCTCAATGCCCTCAGTAATCTTGCGTCTATATATAAAAACTCAGGCAACTTTGCAAAGGCAGCTGAACTTTCAGAAAAGTCATATATTCTCCGTCGTGATACTCTTGGTGAAAGTCATCCTGATACGGTTACTTCTCTCAGTAATCTTTCGGTTTATATGCAAAATCTTGGCGACACCAAAAAAGCGCTCGAACTTGGCGAAAAGGCTTATAAGCAGAGACGTGATATTCTCGGTGAAAATCATCCCGACACACTTCTTGCTCTTAACAATCTTGCATCTTTCTATAATGGCTGCGGCGATATCGCAAAAGCTCTTGACATTATCGAAAAGCTGTACAATCTGAGATGTAAAATCTCGGGAGAAAACCATCCTGAAACACTTACATCTCTCAACAATTACGCTTTATACAGTCATAGAAATGGTAAAAATGAGCAGGCTCTAACTCTTGGTGAAAAAGCACTTGCCCTTTCTATCGAAATTTTCGGTGAAAATCATGATGAAACTGCGAAAGTAATAAATAATATATCGTTATTCCATCATTCTCTCGGCAATCATAATATCGCTGTTGAGTCTGGCAAAAAGGCATATGAGATTTACATCAAAACTATCGGCGCAGACCATCCATTGGTTGTCACCTTGATGAAAAATCTTTCTGTATACTATTACGCTCTCAATGACTATGTAAATGCTGAAATATGGTGCGAAAGATATTATAATCTTTCACTTAAGCTGAATGGTGAGAATCACGCTGAAACTATTTCATCCATTAACGATTATGCTACCATCTGTTTCACCAACGATAAGTTTACCGTTGCCGCCCAGCTTTTTGAAAAACTTTATAGTATACGCAAAGCTCAGTTGGGCGAAAACCATGCTGACACTTTGATTGCTCTCGCTAACTATGGTTACAGCTGCACCCGTGCGGGTATGTATGACGAAGCTTTATCCTTATATAAGAAGCTTTATGACGGCTACTGCAAAACTCTCGGTGAATATGCTGAAAAAACTTTGGATATTCTTACACGACTTGGCGGGGCATATTATAATGTCAATGACCATGAAAAAGCAGCCGAAACCTACTACAAGCTTTATCAGGCGCACCGCTCGGTATCGGGTGATGATAATATTGCTACAATACGCGCCCTTGCCAATTATGCATATGAATTGACCGATGATGGAAAATATACAGAGGCTGTCGAGCCTTCGAAGAAGGTATATGAAGGGTTTGTAACCCACTATGGTCAGCATCACAAGGCCACCCTTGCGATTTTCGATAATCTTGGTTACTGCTATGCAAAGCTCGGCAGATATGACGAGGCGATTGAAATATATAAGCAGGTCTATGATATGAAGTGTGCTGCCTTTGGCGAAAAGGAGAAAATCACAGTTTATACCCTTCTCTCCCTTGCGCATACGTATAAAAAGGCAGGCAATATCCCACAGGCTGTGGAGTGTTTTGAGAAGATATATAATATAAGACTTGAAACCCTCGGCCCCGACCACGCGGATACCCTTGAAATCAGGAAACTGCTTGATGAATTGTCTTAAATTCAGCAAAAGACCGCTTTATGCGGTCTTTTTGTTTGCGTAATTTTCAGGATTGTGCTATGATTATGATATCAAGTAAAAGGAGGCATATTATGTCATCTTTACAATATAAA
>JAFYNW010000105.1 GCA_017547995.1 Clostridia bacterium
AGGCATAAGCTTGAATGCGTTTTCAGCCTTTGTTTCGAGTGGCTTTACAACTGCGTGTTCAAGAGCTGCAAGTGGTGCATAGCTTACGTATGCTGGGTCTGGAACGAGAACTTCGTCACCCGGCTCGATAAGCGCACGGAGTGTGATGTCGATAGCTTCAGAGCCACCGATTGTTACGAGAACTTCATCCTTTGGATCGTAGTCCACGTTGAATCTTGTGCTGAGATAATTTGCAATTTCCTTACGGAGCTCGATAAGGCCGTAGTTTGCTGTATAGGCTGTTTTGCCTGCATTGAGGGAGTCAATAGCTGCTGCTCTGATGTGTTCAGGTGTAACGAAGTCAGGCTCACCTACACCAAGGGAAATAACATCTTCCATCTGCGCTGCGATGTCAAAGAATTTGCGGATGCCTGATGGTTTGATGTTCAGAATGCGCTGGTTGAGAACTTTTGAATAATCCATAATTAGCCTCCATATACTTTTTGTTTTTCTAATGTTATTATTTTAACACAGCCATCCCCAGCTGTCAATAGTAATAACCAAAGTTTGTTAATTTTTTTTCGAAATGCGAATCATTGCCCATCCGTCCTTGACTACCATCTTTTCGATGACGGCACCGTTTTCTTCGTAATGAGCCTTTACTTCGTCCTTTCTTTCTTCGATAATACCGGAAATAATGAGTGTGCCATCATCCTTGAGCCATGAAAGAAGAGTTGTACACATATTCTTAAGTACGTCTGCAACGATATTTGCACAAATAACGTCGTACTTCTTTTCGCTGAGCTTGTTATTGAGCCAACGGTTTGAAAGAAGGTCGCCAAGATAAACGTTGAACTTATCTTCGCCGATATCATTCTTTAGTATATTTTCTGCCGAAGTATTCACTGCGTTTTCTTCAATATCACAGCCGATTGCACTTTCTGCACCCATAAGGAGCATTGCTGTCATAAGAATACCACTGCCGCAGCCTACGTCGAGGACAGTCTTGCCTTCAAGATTGAAGCCGTCGATTTCATTAAGGCAAAGTCTTGTTGTTGCGTGAGCGCCTGTGCCGAAGGAAGATGCAGGGTCGATTGTAAGGACCTTTCTGTTTTCCTTATTGTCGATTTCTTCCCAGCTTGGTCTGATAAGAAGATTGTTGCCTACTGTAAACGGCTTGTAATACTGTTTCCAGTTATTTTCCCAGTCCTCACTCTGTACGCCGTTGACCGAAAGGCTTGTTTCCATATTGCCTGTAAGCTTTGCTTCAGCGAGGACCTTTTTGATATCTTCAAGCTGAGCCTTGCCTTCATCGGAATCGTCAACGTAGAGTGTTACGGAAACGTCTCTGTCAGGATTACCGAGAAGCGCGTCATCGATATAATCCCACTTTGTTGTCTTTTCCTGAGAGAATTCATATACGTCCTGAGGGTCGTCTATAATAAATCCGCTGCAGAGCGGAGAAAGCATCGCACAGATGCGTTCAACGTCGTCATGCGTTGTAATAATCTTAACTTCGATATAGTTCATTGTCTGCTCCTGATAAGTATTTTTTGCATTAAATTATATTTATCTATATTATATAATATTTGCCAACAATGTGCAAGATTTTTTAGTAAAAAACATTAAAATTTTTCATTTTTATTTATAGTACGTCATTAACTCCTTGCATATTATATATCTGTAATTTTATTGCCCGATAATTACATTTTTATACACTATTCTCCTTGTATTAAGCTGATTTTTGTGATATAATAATGGTGTATATGTCAATAAACTATATAATAGGAGAAATTATGATATTAGAACTTGAAGAGCTCAAAACCAAGCTCATTTCTCATAAAAACGAACTCAAGGAGCTTGAAGAGGCTTACACTCTCGATAAATGTACAGCAGAAATCAAGTCACTCCAGGAAGTCTCTGCCCGTCCTGATTTCTGGGATGACCCTTCCGAAAGCCAGAAGGTGCTGCAGAAAATCCGTCAGCTTGAAAACAAGGTGAACGGCTTCCTTTCCCTTGCCTGTCTCTACGAAGACCTTCTGACACTTACACAGATGGCTATCGAGGAAGACGACGAAAGCCTTGTGCCTGAAATCAAGAGTGAGTTTACACGCTTTGAAGAAACTCTCGAAAAGCTTACACTTGAAACACTTCTCACAGGTGAATACGACAAAAACAACGCCATCATCTCCTTCCATGCAGGTGCAGGCGGTACAGAAGCTCAGGACTGGGCTCTTATGCTTTACAGAATGTACGGCAAGTGGGGTGATTCTCACGGCTTCAAGGTAAAGACTCTCGACTATATTTCCGGCGAAGAAGCAGGCATGAAGAGTGCCGTTGTGCTTATCGAAGGCGAAAATGCTTTTGGCTATCTCAAGAGCGAAATGGGCGTACACCGTCTTGTGCGTATGTCTCCATTCGATACAACAGGCCGCAGACACACATCCTTCTCTGCCATTGAAGTTATGCCTGAAATCACAGACGATACAGAAATCGAAATCAATCCTGAAGACCTCAAGGTTGATACATACCGCTCGGGCGGTGCAGGCGGTCAGCACGTTAACAAGACTGAATCTGCTATCCGTATCACACATATTCCAACAGGCATTATTGTAGCTTGTCAGAATGAACGCAGCCAGCACCAGAACCGTGAAGTTGCTATGCGTATGCTCAAATCCAAGCTCATCGAAATCAAGGAACGCGAAAAGCTCGACCGTATCGAAGACATCAAGGGTGTACAGAAGAAAATCGAATGGGGCAGCCAGATCCGTTCTTACGTATTTATGCCATACACTCTCGTCAAGGACCATCGTACAGGCTTTGAAAGCGGTAACGTTGGCGCTGTTATGGACGGCGACCTTGACGGATTCATCAACGCATATCTCAAGGCGGAGGCTACAGGAAATTGGGCAAAGAAGTAAGACGCACAATTTGTCTTATGACAGGCGTTATCCTCTGCCTGTTTATAATTCTTTCGGATAATTTTTCTTTCGTCCTCGGCCCTTCCATGCAGAGCAAGCTTCTTATGCTTTTGCAGATAATGCTGCCTAAGCTGGCATTCGGTGCCGTTATGGGTGCAGGCTTCTGGGCTGTATTGCCGCTCAGCGACAAAAAGGATGGATTCTTCGCGCTTTTCACACCTGTCGTCACAATATTTATATATCAGGTTATCGAGCTGATTTTCAAATGGGGCGCTATCGTTGATTTGTTGTCTATGCCCGGCACAAGAGGTACTTACTATTCTCTTTCGGTGTGGATTTTCATTATCACTCTCGCCTTTCTTGATTATCTTTTCTTCGATAACGAGAAGCTTTCGCGATTTGCAGGTGATTTGCTTATAATTTGTGTAATCACTTTGATTTTCTGCGGATGCGACCTTATTCTTCCAGCATTTATAAACTCCCGTTTTCTTGTAGGATTTCAGATTGGTGGATATTTTATAGTCAGGGGGATATACAATGGACCAAAAAACTAAAGGGCTTGTAACTGTACACGGAGCGGTTTTGCTGTTTGGTCTTTCAGGACTTTTCGCAAAGCTTATCAGCCTTCCGTCCATAATAATCACGCTTGGACGAGTCGGCTTCTCATCGCTCTTTCTCTTTTTACTTCTCAGCATAACGAAAACTCCATTTAAGCTAAGAGAAAAGAAGCAGTACGGCATATTTGCCATTTCGGGCGCTGTGCTGGCTGTACACTGGTGGAGCTTTCTTCAGGCAATTCAGTTTTCAACCGTTGCCATCGGCACAATCAGCTTTTCCACCTTCCCGCTTTTCGTCAGCTTTTTAGACCCGCTTTTCACCAAAAACAAGATTAAGAAAAGCCAGATAATTTCATCGCTCATAATGATTTGCGGTGTGGTCGTCATGGTTGAGGAATGGTCTTTCCAAAGCTCGTACACTCTTGGTATCGTATGCGGTCTTGTCTCGGCAATCACGTACGCTTTCCTATCCCTTATCAACAAGCATTATTTCGGCGAATATCCTTCGACTGTCATCTCTTTCTACGAGCAGTCCTTTGCATTTATCACTCTGCTCCCTGCCCTGTTTATCATCAAGCCTGTGTTTACAACTCAGAGCATCGTGCTTCTCATGGTATTGGGCGTTATATTCACAGCAATTTCCCATTCGCTTTTCATCAGCGGTCTCAAGAATATCAATCCGCACACGGCAAGCATTATCTCCGGACTTGAAACGCCATACAGCATTGTGGCATCATTCATTGTCTTTGGTGAAGTGCCTTCTCTCAACACAATTCTCGGCGGATGCATTATTTTAGGTGTTGTATTCTATACCACTTTGCGTGAGAGAAAATAAATACATAAAAAATTAAGGCTGACCATTATGGTCAGCCTTTTATTTTGTTTAGAGAATGATTTCGCCTTTACCATTGAAAAGCGGAAGCTTTTCGAGATAAATGATATCGTCGCGTGTAGCTGCTTCACCTTCTGCGAGGACAGCCATCTTTGCTACGATATTACCGCCTACAGCCTTTACAAGAGCTTCCATAGCAGCAAGAGATTCACCTGTGGAAATAACGTCATCGACGATGAGGATGCGCTTACCCTTCATAAATTCGCCGTCGTTGCCATCGAGGTAAAGTGTCTGCTTACGCTGTGTTGTAATAGACATAACTTCCTTTGCGATAACGTCACGCATATACACCTTGATGCCCTTACGAGCAACGATGTATCTGTAATGACCGGAAAGACGTGCCATTTCATAAGCGATTGGAATACTCTTTGCTTCCGGAGTGATGATAACGTCAAACTCAGGAGCCTTCTTGAGGAGCTCTTCAGCACACTTGATTGTAAGCTCAACATCGCCGAAAAGAATAAATGCGCCGATATAGAAATCAGGTGCTACTTCGCAGAGCGGAAGCTCACGCTTCAGCCCTCCGATATTGATAGAATATGCTTTGTCCATCAATACACCCCCGTATTAGTAAGGCATAAAGAGCTTTACGATAAAGAGTGCGGAAAGAACCCAAGTAAGAACGGAAACGTCCTTAGCCTTACCTGTGAATGTCTTGATGATGGAGTATGCGATGAGACCAACACCAATGCCGTCACCGATATGACCTGTGAGAGGCATAATGAGGAGCATGAGTGTGATTGGAACAGACTGAGAAACGTCGTTGAAGTTAACGCCCTTAACTGCAGAGAGCATGAGAACGCCAACGTAGATGAGAGCTGCGGAAGTTGCTGCTGCAGGAATGAGAGCAACTACAGGAGCAAGGAAAATACAGGAGAGGAAAAGGAGCGCTACTGTGAGAGCTGTAAGACCTGTTCTGCCGCCTTCTTCAACGCCTGTTGCACTTTCAACGAATGTTGTAACTGTTGGTGTACCGAGGCAAGCACCAGCCACTGTTGCGATGGAGTCGGAAATCATAGCCTTGTTGAGACCAGGCATATTGCCGTCCTTGTCAACCATGCCAGCACGTGTTGCTGTACCGATGAGTGTGCCGATTGTATCGAACATATCAACCATCGCAAAGGATACGATAGTCATAATCAAAGTTACCCAACCCATATTGAAGAGTGTGCCGAAGTTGAGCTTGAGGAATGTGTACTTGAACATATCAGCAAATGGTGGTACGAAAGATGCTGTTGCAAGGCTTGCAAATGGGTTGCCGCCGAGAATGAATGTACCGATCCAGTTGACTACAGAGCCTGTGATGATACCGTAGAGGATAGAGCCCTTTACGTTCTTATGAGAAAGAACAGCAATTGTAAAGAGGCCAATAACCATTGTGATAACACAAAGAACCATCTGTGGGTATGCATCGCCCATATTTGCGAGAGTTACAGATGGACCATCGATGAAGAAGTTGAGCATTGTGTGTGCGCCGGATTCTGTGTAAATCTGGCAGTTAGCATCGAGGCCGATTTCTGCGATCATGAGACCGATACCAGCTGGGATACCAACACGAACTGTCTTTGGAATAGCTTCAACGATCTTTTCACGAACCTTGATGATTGTAAGAACTGTGAACAATACACCAGAGAAAAGAACGATTGCAAGGCCGCCTGCATAAGCTTCCTGATAGGAAATGCTCTGTGCTGCTGCGATACCTGCTACAACGCTTGCGAAGAATGCGTTGAGACCCATACCTGGAGCGAGTGCGAATGGCTTGTTAGCATAAACAGCCATGATGAAAGTACCGATGAAAGAAGAAATAGCAGTCGCCATAAACACAGCATTCCAGAGTCCTGGATCATCACCAGCAAGAATAATTGGGTTTACAGACAGGATGTATGCCATTGTCATAAACGTAGCGATACCTGCCATAATTTCTGTCTTTACGTTTGTACCGTTTTGTTTGAGTTTAAAGAATTTTTCCATTCCTTTTCCCCCTTTTATTTTTTAATGAAAATACATTCTAATTATATATCATCCCGCAACAATAATCAACATCTTTCGCCAATTTTCTTCTTCAATTTTTCCGTTCTGGACATATCATAAATGGGCATTTAAGAACATAATTATATTAAAAACTCAGGTCAGGAGATGTATTTTATGCAAAAAATAAAGAAAATCTTATCAAATTATCGCGCCGATATTTTTTATGCTTTCCTTATTGTTTTTTCCGTGCTGTGCCTTTTTATCACAGGTACGGATTCAGGCCGCACTGTTTCTGCCGCCGTGGCTGAGCGGGATATACCGATTTATTGTGTTGGAACCGACGAGAAAAAGCTTTCCATCAGCTTTGACGCTGCCTGGGGAAACGAGGACACGCATCAGCTTATCGAAATTCTCGACCGCTACAACGTGAAGGCTACCTTTTTTATTGTTGGTGACTGGGCAAGGAAATATCCCGAAAGTGTCCGTGAGCTTTTTGATGCCGGACATGAAATAATGAGTCATTCCGACAGGCACAAGCATATGACTCAGCTTTCAAAGGAGCAGATTATTGCGGATATTGAAACTTGCGGAAACGAAATTGAGAAAATCACAGGGGTGCGCCCTTACCTTTTCCGCGCTCCTTACGGAGAATACGACAACAAGGTTGTGGGGACCTTACGTGAATTGGGATACTACACTATTCAATGGGACGTGGACAGTCTTGACTGGAAAGAGCTTGGTGTACAGAGTATTATCGACCGTGTTACCGGCAAAGTGCAGAATGGTTCTATCGTGCTTTTTCATAATGCGGCAAAGTACACTCCTGATGCCCTGCCGACGATTCTGGAGACTCTGCTCGATGAAGGCTACAGCTTTGTGCCGGTTTCTCAGCTGATTTATAAGGATAATTACAAAGTAGACCACACGGGAAGACAGATTTCACTCGCTCAATAAGCAAAAATGAACCCATTAATCGGGTTCATTTTCTATATACTGTATTTTATTATTGATGTTCTGCATTTCTG
Organism: Clostridia bacterium; assembly: GCA_017547995.1. Classification (GTDB taxonomy): domain Bacteria; phylum Bacillota; class Clostridia; order Oscillospirales; family Butyricicoccaceae; genus SIG471. The sequence goes on from JAFYNW010000105.1 coordinate 7,346, forward strand.
CTTCATCAGGGCACCAGATATATTCTTTTATATCAAGACACCAGTAATTATCAATTCTGTAAAGTTTTACACCTTCACCTTCCAGAAGCTCCTTCTGAAGGTCGGACGAGCCGAAATGCCATGCTCCTGAAAGCTGACCTTTCGAGTTTACTATTCTGTGTGCTGGGATATCCTTGCCAAGCTTATTTTCTCTCAGGGCGTATCCCACCTGTCTTGCATTTCTCGGCACACCGCACAGATATGCAACCTGTCCGTATGATGCAACCCTGCCGAATGGGATGCTGCGGCAGACTATTTCCATTCTTTTATAGATATCCATAGCAGATTATTTGTTGAATGATTTCTTTGGGCGGTTATTTATTTCAATGATGGCATCGAGGTTTTTGAGAATAAGTTTCTGGGCATTGAGTGAATAGGTCACAAAGATATAGTCACCCTTTGCACCTGACCGCTTGACTCCCGTTATGCCGTAATTCTTACCTGCGGCTGTAGGATATTTATATTTATTACCGTCTTTATCCACTGCATCGGCAAGCAATTTATTTCTCATAAGCCATTCGAGAATGCAGTAGCTTCTCAGCTCATGCATTTTGTCCTTATTGACTACGGCATTTATATTTTCGGCAAGCTGAGTTATTCCCACAGGCTTTTCCGACAAGGCAATCTTCATCTTGTCGGCATTGGAAATGCGGAGCTTTTCCTTGTGCACGTATTCCCTTGCCTGCTGTTTTGCAGTCTGCTTCGGTGCGTTTGTCTGGGATGGTGCAGCCTTGCCTTCGCCGTCAGCCATCTTTTGAAGCAAGGAGGAAACAAAGAAAAGACAGCGGGATATTTTGACGTTATTTATCACTTCATTGTCAGGGATTTTCTTGTCTGTCACAGGGTCTATCCCATTTGCAAGTTTATCGATATACATTTTCGCGCGGAGTATGGCTTCACGTTCGCTCATAGTTTTTCTCCTTTCAGCCTGTATACTATAATCTTATTATACCACCGCGACGTTATTTTGTCTATAAAAAAGCAGTTCCGCTATGATGCGAAACTGCTTTCAGATTTTATTTTTCTCTGAAGTAAAGATTTACGTCGACCTTTTCTTTAATGCCGTCAACCTCACCCTTATCTGTATACTGCCACATATCGAAAGCATAATAGAATCCCGGAGAAGTCACGTCATACTGTGCAAACCAGAACGGATACTGCACCACCTTGCTCAGGTCATACTTGAGATAGCCTGCGTAGGTATTGAAGTAAATCATAGGATAGTAGCCTGCATTTTCAACGATTTCGCAGAACTTATTTGCCGCCGCACACAAGGTCTTTGTTGAAAGGGCGTAAGTTCTTGCATTCGTTGTACCGATTACCTCCCAGTCAAATACGACAGGGCCTGTGATATCGTAGTCCTTGATTTTGTCGAGGATGTAGTTTGCCTCTTCCTCCGCTTCCTCAACAGTGATTGCCTGAGAGAAGAAATATGCGCCTACCACAAGACCCGCATCGATTGCCCCCTGCATATTCTTATCGAACATAGAGTCATCGTAAAGCTTGCCTTCTGCGCCATATCCTCTGCCGCCTGCACGGATGATTGCATATTCGATGCCGTCATTCTTGACCTTCTGCCAGTCGATTTCACCCTGATACT
>JAFYNW010000106.1 GCA_017547995.1 Clostridia bacterium
CGCACTATTGACGAAATGGCTGACATCATCGCAAAGGCTCAGGAATATGCGGCTTCCTACGGCATCACTTCCATCCAGACAAACGACATCAACGACGGCAATTTCATCGAGATGGACGCAGCTTACAAGAAGGTTGTGGAATCGGGCAGAGCGAAGTGCCGCGTTACACAGCAGAGCTGCTTCAACACTCTCGTTGGCTTTGAAGAATATCTCGCGGCCGGTTTCCGCATGGGCAACGGCAACTCTCCGTATAGAATTGGTCCATTAAAACTCTTTGTAGACGGTTCTCTCGGTGCTCGCACAGCGCTCATGAGAAAGCCATACGCTGACGACCCTTCCACACAGGGTATCGAATGCATGAGTCAGGAAACTCTCGACGAATTCGTACGCATCGCGACTGCTCATAAGATGCAGGTCATCACACACGCAATCGGTGACAAGGCTATCGAAATGGTGCTTGACGCTATCGAAAAGGAAGGCGGCGAAAATAACGAACTCCGTCACGGCGTAGTACACGCGCAGATTACAGACAAGGCGCTTCTCGACCGTTTCGCTCAGCTCAAGGCAACCTGCTTTGCTCAGCCAATCTTCCTCCATTACGATATGCACGTGGTGGGTGACAGAGTTGGTGAAGAATTGGCAAATACATCATATAACTTCAAGACGCTCTACGACAGCGGCGTACATACTTCCTTCGGCACAGACAGCCCTGTTGAAGACCTCAAGACGTTCGACAACATCCACTGCGCTGTCAACCGTCAGGACCTCAAGCACTATCCTGAAAACGGCTGGGTGCCTTCCGAATGCTTCACAGTCAAGGAAGCAATCGACTGCTACACAAAGGAAGGCGCTTACGCATCCTTCGAGGAATATGAAAAGGGTACTCTTGAAGACGGCAAGTTTGCAGACTTCGTTGTGCTCGACAGAAATATCTTCGAAATCGACAAGGCTGACCTTATTAACACAAAGGTGCTCATGACAGTTATGGGTGGCAACATCACTTACAAGGCATAAGTTAAATGAATTGAGCCGCGGCTCATGAATTGACGTAAACGTCATGAATTGCGTTTCACGCATGAATTGCACATTCTGTGCATTATTGTGTCTGCGACGCATTAAATAAAAAATAATGCGGCAGTCCTGTTTGGGGCTCGGCTGCCGCAATAATTTTTCCGTTTTCATTTGGGGCGAAGGCGGGGAATAACACAGTATATTTCATCTTCCCATTGGGGTGGGACGATGAGGTTATGATAAAATTGCCGTAAACGGCACAAGAGAAAAAGGAGAAAATACTATGAAGAACATTATTATGTATTCCAGCACACATTGAGGCGGCTGCCCACCGGTGAAAGCGTGGCTTTCCGCACACAACGTAGATTTTACAATCATCGACATTTCCACAGGTATGCTTCCGCTCAAGCAGTTTCTGAAGTACCGTGACACTCGCGAAGAATTCGCTTCCATCAAGGAAGCAGGCAGAGTCGGTCTTCCTTGCATCGTCATCAACAAGGGCGAAAAGATTATTTTCACACCGGACGAAATCGCAGAAGAACTGGGCATTCCAAACGACGTCGCAAACTACAGACAGTAATATAAGAAAAGCCACTCGATTGAGTGGCTTTTTATTTATCGCTTCGCTCTCCCCATTGATCAGGCTCAATGGGGTCCCCATTTTGACTCGCACTTCTCAGTAAGACGTCATACTTTCAGCGAAATGAATTCGCAGAAAGCGGGGAGTATTATGCTTCATTTATAAAGTTAAGGTATCTGCAACGCATTGATTAGGGCGAACGAGCAATGCTCGCCCCTACGAATATTGCAGGGACAATTCACGATTTGTCCCCAGTCCCTGTGTTTCTACTTTTCCCAGATTTGGAGAGTTGTTGTCAGTTCTCTGCCCGGTGTGCGGATATAACTGCCGTTATAATACATAGCAGTCGATGCGCCGCCGTCGAGGTTGAATGCATCGACACAGCCGAGGTTAAGCATCAGCTCACGCATCTGCTGAATTGTGGCACTCTTTACAGATGCGATAAGAAGCTTGCCTTCGCGGTTGATACCGATAGCTGTACGAGGAGTTGAGGAAGTTGTAAATCTTGCTTCCTTGAAGCCATCCTCAAGCTCTGTCACGATATGGCCGTCCTGCACAAGACGAGGCGCGCCTGAAATTATGCTTTCAACATTCTTATCGAGGATAAAGCCTTCTGCATCCGCCTTGAAAAGATAAGGATCAAGCTGTACTCTTGTGCCGATTACAGGCTTTGTGAAATAGCTCTGGGATACGGCATCGTTGCCAAAGTATACCACGTAGCCGTCAGACGGAATAGCAGTCGTTGTTCCTGCAGCCTTGTATTCATAAGCCGAGACAGCACCGTTACGCACTGTCATCATTCCGCCCGGAGCCTTGATTGTGATGCTATTGCCGAAGGCAGGAGTGTAAAGTGTGGCAAGATACTCGCCCTGATACGGTGTGTTGACTTCATAAGCCGCCCACAATCTCTTGCCGCTCATATCATTGATACCGACGAAAACAGCAGGGCGACCGATGGAAAGCTGACCGTCCTTTGTGATGCCGAGGGAGGAAAGGCCTGAAGATGCATAGATGAAGTTGCCGTCCACCATAACGTGGCCGATTGGGATTTTGAAGCTTTCGTATGCTTCAAAGAAGTTTGCATTGACAACAGCGTCAGCGCCCGATGCGTTTACGATATTCTTGAAGGATGCTGTTGCACCGAGGGTATTATTGACCATTGCCGCCTTGATTTTGACACCGATGGGTCGATTGTCAGCAAATCAACGTCGAGAGAGCCATACTTTGGCTTTGTGTGTACGATAGCAGGGCCCTTTGGCACTTCATAGTTATAAGTCCAGCCGTTTGTGCCGATAACGCCGGCCGAAACGCCCTGAGAGCGTGTGAAAACGCCTTCGCTCACAAGCTTTTCAGCGAGAGTCTTGCCGCCCGACTTCATAGCACAAGTCAATGCCGCATAGGAAAGGTCGACCATATCGCCTCGTGAAAGGTCCATATTTGCCATGTGCTGCACAGCCGCCTGATTTACCATGCCGAGCTTGTATGCAAGGTCAAGCTGAGTGCCCCATGTGAAATCACCCTTTTCTTCGCTGTAGCCGAGGGCGCGGAGAAGGAAGGTGAGATATTCGATAGCCTTAATCTGCTTGTTTGGTGTGAAAGTATCAGCGCCTGTTCCCTTTGTCAGGCCTGTGTTGTAGGCATAGGAGGTGTATTCCTTGCCCCATCCCACGTCTGTGAAAGGCGCGTTTCTTGTTTCGTTAAGAGCATCATTTTCCTTGCCGAGAAGGCGGATGAGCATTACGATGCCCTGAATTCGTGTACTTGGCTGGTCGAGCTGATAGCCTGCGTCTGTGCCTTTGAAAAGGCCGAGGGAATTGAGCTTATCGGCTCTCGCTGTGCTGTTGTCGGCCGCTGCGGAAGGCAGGACGAAGGTCAGGCACATTGCGAATACCAGAGCAAGGCTGAAAAATCGTTTTGCATAGTTTTTCATATTGATTTCCTCTGTGAGAATTGTTTTTGTGGTTTGGTTTGCGGCGAGAGCAAGCCCCCGCCCTACAACAGGGTAGGGGACATTCACGAATGTCCCGCATATTATTCATTATTTTATTCCATCTCCAATGGGAAGAAGGATTTGCCGCCCTTGAGGACCTTGCAGATAGGGCAG
>JAFYNW010000107.1 GCA_017547995.1 Clostridia bacterium
TCACCTCAGCTTTGCAAGTCTTCTCAGGGTTCGTCCGCTGTCTGTTATTTCGACGTCCACCTTCACGTTAAAATGGGAATTACTGTATAATTCATCAAAGTTTTCCTCGAGATACTCCTTTGTGATTTCATCCTTTTCGAGAAGCTTTTTCCCTATTCCCAGACAGTCGGCATTGTGATTATCTTTAAGTTTTCGTAGAACTTCGTGCATCTTTTCAAATACATATTTTTCCAGTTCTTGCTCGATATTTTCCTTGCTTTTCTCCTGCAGTACACTTGTATTCCCCGTCATCTCAAGCATACTTACCTCAGCCTCAAGAGTGACGTCACAGACAAGCCTGCCTGATACTATATGTGGAGTTATTTTCGTCTTACGGCTGCGTATTTCAAAGGACAGTGGTGTCCCCGTCTCACGCTCGAGGACGAAGCCGCCTTTGTTTCCAATATTTCCCAGCACCATAAGGTATTTCGTGCCCTCCTCGTCAAGCTCACCGACAAGTTTCATATCTTTGAAAAGAGCCGTGCTTACCATTACCATATTGCCGTTTTCATCCTTCTGCACAGCGGGAATATATCCATCTTTTCCCATTTCAAGACTATCTGATACCAGCTCGTACAGCCGCACAGACGGGGTTATCGCACGCTCCTCATTGGCTCTTATCATCTCGTCAAGGACGAAGGAACGGATATCGTTTTCCCCTGCAAAAAGCTCCTCACCCGAAATATTCTTGCTGACAAGCACGTTCATCGAAAGGCGCATATCTCCCATCCGCGTGAAGTAATCGAGTGCTTCATTTATTCCATCTTTTCCCATTTCATAGTCAAAGGCAAGAATCTGTGTATGGCCGAAATAGAGCTTCTTGCCCGAAAGTGACGTGGCATCGTCGATGGCCTGAGCAATGGTGATTCCCTCCATGGCGGCCGTTTTTCCCCGTTCCTCACCCTCTTCTGTTGCGACGATTTCGAAGGTAACTCTGTATAGCTTTTCCCCTCCTTTTGATACGTGGATACCCGAAACTATCGCCATATTGTCGGTTTCTCGGTAGTCATAGCAGCCTCCCAGAATGAGCAGAAGCGCCAGCATTATTCCCAGTTTATTCCACATTTTCACCTCCTGCAAATCTGCCGTACGGCTTCATTTTGTCCCACGAAACACGGATAAAACTGTCCTCTGACGAGGTTTTGCTGAGAATCGGTATGCCGAAAGAAGTGCATCCCGCGATATAGCTTACCAGCCACAGAATGCCGAAAATATAGCCGTAAAGTCCCATAAAGCTGCTGAGTGCCATCAGAATCAGCCGTGAAAACGTGATGAGCGACCGCATATCGGGCAGCATCAGTCCCGTTATGCCCGAAATTGCCACTACGATTATCATTGGTGCGGACACAAACCGCGCCTCAACTGCCGCCTGCCCCAAGATGAGCGCGCCCACGATGCTCATTGTCTGACCGATGACGTCGGGTGTCCGTTTGCCTGCCTCGCGGAGGATGTCGAAGGCTATCAACA
>JAFYNW010000108.1 GCA_017547995.1 Clostridia bacterium
AAATCTTTTTCAAGATTTTTCCATTTGATTTTACAGTATCTTACATCGCCTCATCTGCGACAGCTCGCTTATATTATCATACTATTCTCTCTTTGTCAAGCACTTTTGCACAATTTTTTCCTGTTTTTTTGTTTATTTTGACTTGTCCACATATTTCCACAACCTTTCCACAGACTTATACACAGTTTGCAGTTGATTTATGGTGGATTTTATTGTGTGTTTTATTTTCCCGGCGGGAGCAAGCCCCCGCCCTACGTATTTGTTTCTGATTTCAAATAACGACTTCGTTCAGAATGACATTGCGGGAGGGCACAGAGACCCTCCCCTACAATATGCTATATTTTCATTTCTCTTGCAATTCGCTTATATATAATATATAATGTAAGTAATTAAACTACGGAGATTTATTTATGGATAACAATACAGAAAACAAGGTTCACAAGCGCCGCGTGCGTTATTCGGGTACACATCCGAAGCATTTCCACGAAAAATACAAGGAACTGAATCCCGAAAAGTATGCCGGTGAAATCGAAAAGATAAAGGGCAAGGGGCACACTCCTGCCGGTATGCATATTTCCATCATGGTTGACGAGATTCTTGACTTCCTCGATATCAAGCCTGGACAGGTTGGTCTTGATGCGACTTTAGGCTACGGCGGTCATACTTCGGCTATGCTCAAGAAGCTTGAAGGCAAGGGACACATGTATGCGCTTGACATCGACCCTATCGAAATCGAAAAGACAAAGGCTCGTCTCGCCGGCATGGGCTTTGGTGAGGATATTCTCACAATCAAGCACATCAATTTTGCGAAAATCCGCGAGGTTGCGGCCGAGCACGGTAAGTTTGACTTTATTCTTGCCGACCTTGGCGTTTCTTCCATGCAGATTGACAACCCTGAACGCGGCTTCACATTCAAGAAGGACGGTCCGCTCGACCTTCGTCTCAATCCGCAGGCCGGCGTGCCTGCATCTCAGCGACTTCTTGAAATTACTCAGGAAGAATTTGAGGGTATGCTCATTGAAAATTCCGACGAGCCATATGCAGACCGCATTGCGAAGGCTGTTTTCCAGCAGATTAACAAGGGCAACCACGTGACTTCCACACGTCAGCTTTTTGAAATCATCAAGCAGGCTCTTTCTTTCCTTCCTGCAAAGGAGCGCGAAGAAGCGGCAAAGAAGAGTGCACAGAGAACTTTCCAGGCATTGCGTATTGACGTCAACAGCGAATTCGAGGTTTTATATGAATTCCTTGAAAGCCTGCCTGACGTACTCAACGATGGCGGCAAGGTTGCCGTGCTGACTTTCCATTCGGGCGAAGACAGACTTGTAAAGAAATCCTTCAAGAATTATATGCGCGAGGGCGTTTATCGAGATATTTCCGAGGACGTAATCAGACCTTCTGCCGAAGAATGCGCAAGAAACAGCAGAGCTAAGTCTACAAAGATGCGCTGGGCGATAAAGTAATATATTATATAATGTAAAAGACCACCCTTACGGATGGTCTTTTTTAATGCGATTATTCAGGAATATAGTCGGCAAAGAGCATCATTTCTTCTTCGTCGAATTCGTCCTCATTATTTTCGAGGTAGAACTGTACCAACTTGATCATACATGGAATATATGATGCGAGGAAAACAATGATTGCGATGAAGAAGAGTGTCTTCTTGTTCTTTGGTGCAACGAGTGTACCAAGAGCTATGCCCAGCGACAAAAGACAGAGCTTGAGGAGTGAAATATCCTTCCAGTCCATTTCGCTGATGTAATCATTTGCCCAGTTAAAAAGCTTTTCCATGCTATTTCTCCTTTCGCATTTTTAATTTCAAAACGGCAACCGCTTTTCTTGCATCCAGCTCGTCCATACTGTTTTCGCCGAGAACGCAGGTTTCGACACCGTCTTTACTCTTGTTTATATCGATAACCCCTTTTAGGTTAGGGCTTTCGACGACGAACTTACCGGCATTACCCACAAAGCTAAGTCCGCTTGTAGGAATACCTCTGTCGTTGAGGGCATCGAGCAGGCTGATGAAGTCGATATTGCTGTTGCCCCAGCCGTCTATCGAAACGACGGCACCATCCACGTTCATAGCCTTGGCCACGATAGCGGAACGGGTTGCGCAGAATACCTTTTCGGCTTCACTCTGTGGAGTGCCCTGAATTATGATACCCATAAGATTAAGGTCCGAATCCTCGCT
>JAFYNW010000109.1 GCA_017547995.1 Clostridia bacterium
CCCCTCTGGTCGATAGAGGGTCCGGGAGAACGAAAGTCCCGGGGCATCTTTGCTTCTTTTGGGCAAACATAAAGAAGTCGTCGAAGACGTCCCTCGATTTATCGAGGCTGATATCTTTCCTCTCAATATAAGCTTTGCCCTGTAAATAAGAATCAAAATATAGTAATGTTTGCACCCGCAAGCCCGCAGGGCGCCCTGTCCAATGCGCCGCAGGCTCCGCAATTATTCACTCTTCACTTTTCACTATTCATTATTCACTTACCCCCGCACCCATTCCCTCAAAGGAGGAAAAAGATTATGAACAAAAAACAAAGACAGCTTTTTGCCAGCATCATCGCAGGTCTTCTTGCTTTCCTGATGTTCTTCTCTCTGTTCTCAAGCCTTTTTTTTACCAGTAGCGCGCTGACTGCCTCCCAGTCCAACCTCAATAAGCTGAAGGACTCGCTTGCAAAGGCAACAGCCGCTAAAAAGGAAGTACAGGCTGAAATCAACGGTCTCAAGAAGGAAAAAAGCAGCGTGCTCAAGCAGATTGAGCTTCTCGATAACCAGATTGACGCTATGCAGGATGAAATCAACCTGCAGGCGGCAGTTGTCGCGCAGCTTTCCGACGTAATCGTCGAAACAGAGCAGCAGATTGTTGAAACTCAGGCAAAGGAAGACGAACAGTACGTCAAACTCAAGGAAAGAGTGCGCCTCATGTACGAGCACGGTGACGTGAGCTACCTCGGCGTGCTTCTCCAGTCGGACGGATTTTTCGATTTCCTTTCCCGTTATGAAATAATTTCTCAGATTTCCACGTACGAAAAGAAGCTTTTCGAGGAAATCAAGACTCTCAAGCAGGAAATCATCGACCATAAGGCTTCTCTCGAGCAGAATAAGGCCGATGAAATCGCCGTGCAGAAGGAGCTTGAAGCATCCAAGGCAGAGCTCAACAAGCAGATGAGCGCAAAGAATGCCGAAATGCAGAAGATTGAAAATGCCCAGGACGCAGAAACTGCAAAGCTCCGCGAGCTTTCCAAGGAAGAAGACCGTCTTGCTGCTGAAGTAAAGGATATGGCAACAAAGCTTGCCGCTCAGAATAAGAAGGACTACGTAGGCGGCACTTTCACGTGGCCTTGCCCTGGCAACACACGTATCACTTCCAAGTTCGGTATGCGTTTCCATCCTGTCCTCAAGTATAACAAGCTTCATACAGGTACAGACGTAGGCGCGCCAAAGGGTGCGAAAATCGTTGCCATGAACGCAGGTACAGTCATCACGTCTACATACAATTCTTCCTACGGCAACTACGTTATGGTTGACCACGGCGGCAAGGTGGTAACTCTCTATGCCCACATGAGCTCCCGCTCTGTAAAGAAGGGCGACGTGGTAAAGAAGGGCCAGCAGCTCGGCCTCGTCGGCTCGACAGGCTATTCCACAGGCCCTCACCTTCACTTTGAAGTCATCAAGAATGGCTCTTACGTAGACCCTATGTCTTATTTCAAATAGGAGAATAACCCCAGTTGAACAAGAAAAGACTCACGATCCCGGGAGCACTCATGCTGGTCTTCCTGGCGGTCATCACAACGTTTAATATCACGATCTACGTCGTTTCCGATTATTACGACAAAAGACTCGGCAATATCCAGCATAACGAAAATGAATATGAGAAGTTCTCCGAGGTTTCCGCCATCGTCGAAAAGTATTTCGTAGGCGACTATACTGAAAAGGACCTTATGGACGGTGCCATCCGCGGCTATATCTCAGGTCTCGGTGATAAGTGGTCGGGCTACTATACAGCCGAGGAGTACAAGCTTATTTCTGACGAAAGCAACAACAAGTATGCCGGCATCGGTATCACAATTTCTTACGACGACGCAACTCAGTATTATATGATAAGCGACCTTGAAGAGGACGGCACTGCAAGCAAGGCCGGCATCGGCATCGGCGATATGATTACAGCCGTTGAAGACAAGGACGTAAGAGGCGTTTCACAGAATGAGGTTGTTGAAATGGTGCGTGGTGACGAAGGCACTTTCGTAAAGATCACCGTTCTCAAAAAAGACGGCAGCCTTCAGGATTATACCCTCGAAAGACAGGAGATTTACACTCCTGACATCACTTCCAGAATGCTTGAAAACGATATCGGCTTCATCCGTATCGATGCCTTCGATAACGGCGCCGAAAAGGAATTCAATACACATCTCGACGAACTCATCGATAAGGGCGCAAAGGCTCTCATCTTCGACGTCCGCGTAAACGGCGGCGGCTATGCCAACGTTATGTCCAAGATGCTCGACAGACTGCTTCCGCAGGGTATGATTATCTCCATGACAAGCAAGGACGGCATGACTCAGGAAAACGTATCCGACGAGGATTGGGTTGAGCTTCCTATGGCCGTGCTTACAAATAAGTATTCCATCTCCGCGGCTGAGTTTTTCGCAGCGGCTATCCAGGAATACGGTGTAGGTACAATCGTCGGCGATGCAACGGGCGGTAAGGGCTATGCCCAGACAACAATGCCGCTTTCCGACGGCTCTGCCCTCAATATCTCAACCTACAGATACTATACGCCAAAGGGCAACTCCCTCACTGACGTAGGCGTAACGCCTGATATCGAGGTTTCCCTTTCTCCTGAAGCTCTCTATAATTTCTACTCTCTCACAGACGAGGAAGATACACAGCTCCAGAAGGCAATCGAAGTGCTTATGCCAAAGGTGCAGGCGGCTATCGAGGCTGAGCAGGCAACTGAAGCTACAGAAGCAACGACAAACGATTAAAGTATA
>JAFYNW010000110.1 GCA_017547995.1 Clostridia bacterium
CATTTTCGAGCTGAAAAACAGCCATATCCCTATGTATATCCTTCGCGACATCTATATTGAGTATGAAGACTATAAGGCGCAGATTGACTTTATCGTCGTGACAAAGAAGCTTACGTTTATCATCGAATGTAAGAATCTCTACGGCAATATCGAGATAGATAATAAAGGCGGATTCACACGAATCACCGAATTTGACGGAATCGAAAAACGCGAAGCTATCGATTGTCCGATAGCACAAAGCGAAAATCATATTGCTTTGTTCAGAAAGAGAAACAGGGATATGATGAATCCTGTAAGCAGAGTACTTGCAAAGCTCACAGGCTATAATTTCGACGATTATTACAAATCTGTTGTGGTCATTCCAAATCCTGAAACTGTGGTCGATGACAGCTGTGCGTCTGAGGATGTAAAGGCTAAAATCATCAAGGCAGATGGACTTATTGAATATATCAATGCCGCAAATGAAAAGAGCAAGGCTGTTGTTTCCAATGACAGAGAAATGGAAGACTTTGCAAAGATGTTCATTGATATGAACAAGGAAAATCCTGAAAATTGTGTAAAAAAGTTCAAAGAGATGATTGAAAACGATGGGCTTACAACACAATAAGAAAGCAACCTTTAAGGAAAAATAACAAATGTTAGAAAAACCAACAATTCTTAAAAATACAAGCTACTGGGAAGACGAGGTTATCCGTCTTGAAGCTGTTGGCGGTGAGGAATACGAAAGAGCAAAGAAAAATGCTCTCGGCGAGCGCCGCATTCTCGACGTGCTTCAGTCACTCGATATGCCTATGTACATTCTCCGTGACGTGAATATCAATTATAACGGTGAATCCAGCCGTGTGAACTTTATGGTTTTCACACGCAAGATGGCCTTTGTAATTGAATGTGACGATATTTACGGCAACATCGAAATCGCTCACGACGGCGGCTTTGAAAGAAGCCACGGCGGCAGAGACGATAAGGTTGTCGAAGGGGTATTCTATCCTATGGCATCCTGCCGTAAGCATATCGACCTCATCCGCAAAATCAAGAAGGATGAAATGAAGGGGATGTCCCGATTCTTCCAGAGAATCATGCATTTTGACAACTGGTATAAGCCTGTTGTCGTAATCACAGACCCGAAGGCAACCTTCAGCGATATCCACGCGCCGAAAAGTTTCAAGCAGAAGGTTATGCGCGTAGACCTTCTTCCTGCATATATCAAGAATGAATATGCAGACTCGGACGAATATCTCTCCGACGACAAAGAAATGAACGAATGGTCCGGCGGATTTTTGAAACTGCATAAGGACTAAATCGAAAGTCAAAGCCTCCCTTGTGTAAAGGGAGGTGCCGAATGAAATGAGGCGGAGGGATTGTTATGGAGCTACAATATAAACATAACAAGAAAATCGTACCCCATGCGAAAGAACTTCGTAAAAATATGACCAAAGAAGAAAGACACCTTTGGTATGATTATTTGAGGAGTTACCCTGTCAAAGTACTCAGACAAAAGATAATCGGCAATTATATAGTTGATTTCTGTTGCTCATCGGCAAAGCTTGTCATAGAGCTGGATGGTTCACAGCACTATGATGAAGAAATGGAAAAAGATCAGAAAAGAACGGAATTTCTTGAAAAGTACGGATTGGAAATTATAAGAATTCCAAACAACGAACTCAATCGTAATTTTAACGGTGTATGCGAATACATCGATATGAAAATACAAAGCAGACTCAAATAAAAAATACAATCCCTCCACCATCATCCGATGGTCCCCCTCCCTTTACACAAGGGAGGCAAACGGGAGAATACAGTGAGGTAATAAACATGAGCAAGAAACTTATCAAGAACATCGGTGTTCTCGCGACACCAACAGGCTCTTACGCAAAGAGCGGCAAGGAGCAGGGCGAAATATCAATCTACAAGGATGCGGCA
>JAFYNW010000111.1 GCA_017547995.1 Clostridia bacterium
CTGGTCGTCGACGTCCTTATATTTGATGATAGGACCTGCGATAAGCTGAGGGAAAAGTGTTACGAATGAGCCGAAGGCGAAGATATTGCGCTGTGCCTTTGCGTCACCGCGGAATACGTCGATGGTGTAGGACATCGTCTGGAATGTGTAGAATGAAATACCAATCGGCAGCGGCAAGCCCATAGGCTTGATTGGAAGATTCGGCGCGATGGCAAGAATATTGCCGACGATAAAGTCGAAATATTTGAAGAAGGTCAGCAAAAGGAGGTTGAAGAATACCGATGAGCCGACCCACGTTTTTGCGCGTTTTATATTGCCCTTGGCGACGTTGTTTTCTACTAAAATGCCGTGGGTGTAGTCGATTATGGTGGAAAGAATCATAATCGTGATATAAATCGGCTCGCCCCAGCCGTAGAAAATGAGGTTGAGGGCGAAAAGTGCGCCGTTGCGGTATTTTTTAGGCAGTGCATAGTAAATGCCGAGGACACACGGCAGATATATGAACATGAAAAGAATCGAGCTGAAAACCATATTCTGAAATAGCCTTTCGTTAGTTTGGCGAGGCCATACTCACCTATTATAATGGTATAGCAAAAGTAAGGGGAAGTCAAGGGGATACGCACTGCGTGCGGTATCTCCTGCGGTTTATGGTGACTTGCAGGGACAAATCACGATTTGTCCGCGGTGCTGATGTGTGCATCAGCACCTACGGTACGGGAGGGGCAAGCACCTCCCCTACATAAGCACTTTCTTGCCTCGCCCTATGTAATAGGGAGAGGTGGCAGCCGTCAGGCTGACGGAGAGGGTTTTAATCAATGTGATTTATCACACATTATCGTCTGCCGGGCAGACATATCGCATTTGCATAAGCAAATATATCGCGCTGTTATAGCATATCGAGTGCGTAAGCACATATCGCATTGCCGAAAGTAATACTTTTACGCAACAACAGGCGGAGCTTTACGTCCGCCTGTCTGGTGTTTTATATTTGGTTGCTTGCGGGACGTCATAAATGCCGTCCCCTGCATACAAGGGAAATATAATTACTTAGTAAGTTCGTTGAATGCTGCAACGATTGCGTCAGCGTGTTCGGAAACAACGTAGAGAACGTAGTTGCCGTTTACAACGATCTGGGACTTTTCAACGAGTTCGAGCTGGTCTGGGAGGTACATCTTCCACTGTTCAATGAGGTCAGCGTTACGCTTTTCGATGCCTTCCTTGACAGCGTCCATCTTGCCGTCCTTAACCTTTGCAACGAAAGTTTCTTCAGCTCTTACGTTGATCATAGGGAACTTGAGGGAGTAGCTTTCGAGGTCTTCTGTGTTGAGGTAGTAGAATGTGGATGTCATTTCGTCGTCGCCATCCATCTTAGCGATCATATTTTCTTCGCCGCCGTTCTTGTCTGCGAGAACTTCGTCGATTTTAGCTACGATTTCGGATACTTCAGGGTTCTTTGCGGAAGCTGTTGCCTTTTCAGCTGTGCAGCCTGCGAAAAGGGAGAGAACGAGAATGAGTGCGAGGGAAAGTGCTGTGAACTTTTTCATTTTTTTATTTCCTTTCGAAATTAAATTGTCGTATGTTTTTTGCTTACGGATGTTTAGACTGCGGAAAGTGATTTTTGTTCCATAATTTTTTGAAAAAAATTTTGAGGAGGAGGGGAGGGCGCAGAGACCCTCCCCTACAACAAGACCACAAAGATATAACCGTAGGGGACGGCGCCCTCGACGTCCCGTGGTAGGTGAAACGTCTCCTCTGTGGATTGATGAATAATGAATGGTGAACAATGAATAATTGTTGTGTCTGCTACGCATTGGATAAGCGGGAGGAGCAAGCGCCTCCCCTACAACAAATCCACAAAGATATAACCGTAGGGTACGGCATTTATGACGTACCGCGGGACATTCATGAATGTCCCC
>JAFYNW010000112.1 GCA_017547995.1 Clostridia bacterium
GAGTGTGCAGCCTTCCTCTGCGATAAAGGCTCTGCGGATGTTTTCGCCTTCCTCGCTTCGTACTGGGATATTCTGCAGGTTAGGGTCTGTCGAGCTGAGGCGGCCTGTAGCTGTGACAAGCTGATTGAAGCTTGTGCGCACTCTGCCGTCGGCGTGGACAACCTTGATAAGACCGTCGCAGTATGTGCTCTTGAGCTTGGCATACTTGCGGTATTCGAGGATATACTCAACGATAGGCGCATCCTTGCGGAGCTTTTCGAGAGTTTCAGCATCTGTCGAATAGCCTGTCTTGGTCTTTTTGCCGCCCTTGAGACCCATTTTATTGAAAAGGATATCGCCAAGCTGCTTTGGTGAGCTGATATTGAATGGCTCGCCTGCGATTTCGTAGATTTTTTCTGTCAGCTCGTTCATTTTTACAGAAAGCTCGTCGGCATATTTTTTGAGAGCCTCTGTGTCACAGCGGATACCGTTTACTTCCATTTCCGCAAGGACGGGGACGAGCGGCATTTCGATATTTTCGAAAAGCTCTGTCAACTGCTCGTTATCCATCTCTTCCTTGATTTTTTCCGCCATAAGCAAGGTATAGAATGCCTTCTGCGCAAGGGCGGTGTGATTTTCCTGAGCCATGGAGAACATATCGAGCTGTGTATTTTCCTCGGTTTCACCACCCAATTCCACACCGAAACGACGCATAATCGACTTTTCGATCGGATAGGAATTATCTGTTGGCGAAAGGAGATATTCGCCGACCGCCGTGTCAAATACCTTGGATGTAATTTCCACGCCCATCAGCTTTGCTTTTTTGTAAATCTCCTTGCTGTCGTGGAGGCAGATAAGGTCGGCGGAGTTGAGATTTTTTATGATACTTTCATCTGCGATGAAAATATTTTCCCCGTCGAAGACTGCGATTTTATCGTTTTCGTGAGCGAGGGCGATTTTGCCCTTGATTGCGTCAGGATTGCCAACCTTATACTGCGGCATTTTGTATTCCTGCTTGATTTCCTCCGCCTTGGCTTCGCCCTGGGAGATGCCCATTCTTTTGATAATGCTGAAAAGCTCAAGCTTTGCAAGCAAATCATAGAGCACAGGCTCGTTAATCGGACGGATTGCAAAGTAATCGTCGCTTACGCCAAGGTCGACGTCACGGATGATTGTGGCAAGCTGATAGCTCATAAAGGCGGAGTCCTTGCCTTCGGTCAGCTTTTTGAACATCGCCTTGGTCATATTTGTTTCGGAAAGATTTTCGTAGACACCGTCGAGGGAGCCGTATTTTGTCAGCAAATCCATAGCGCCCTTTTCGCCGATGCCGGCAACACCAGGGATGTTGTCGCTCTTATCGCCCATAATCGCCTTGAGGTCGATGATTTTCATTGGGTCAAGACCGTTATATTCCTCGCGGAAGGCTTCGGTATCGAATTTCTTTGTAGTTGTCTGCCCCATACGTGTGGAAACGATGGCAACGCGGGTCTTTTCGCCGATAAGCTGGAGGGAGTCCTTGTCGCCTGTGACAACAGTACAATCGATGCCGCTATCTTCGCATTTTTTCGAGATTGTGCCGAGAAGGTCATCGGCTTCAAAGCCTTCCTTTTCCATACGCGGCACACCGAGGGCATCGAGGATTTCCTTTATATAAGGCATCTGCATAGCCAATTCTTCAGGCATACCCTTGCGCTGGGCCTTATATCCCTCAAACTGAAGATGGCGGAAGGTTGGCGCTTTAAGGTCGAAGCAGACGCAGGCATTGTCCGGCTTTTCGTCCTCGAGCAGCTTGAAATACATATTGAGGAAGCCAAAAACCGCATTGGTGTGAATGCCCTCTTTTGTGGACAGCGGACGGACACCGTAGAAGGCACGGTTTATCAGGCTGTTGCCGTCGATTATCATAAATTTCATAAAATTGGACCTCGCAAAAATATTTTTATTTTTTATAAAAAAGTGTTGACAAATTGGATTTCTTAGTGTATAATAAATATCGTTCCGTTGGGGATTTGTGTAATGGTAGCACGACAGATTCTGATTCTGTTTGTCAGGGTTCAAATCCTTGATCCCCAGCCAAGTTAAACAAAGCGAGTCGAAAGACTCGTTTTTGTTTGCTCTTTTGCGATGAAGCTTTTGAGCAAAAGAATGACTACCCTTTCATTATACCACATAATTTGCATTTGTTCCACTATAAAAAATATTTTTGAAAATATTTCAAAAAAGTGTTGACAAATCGAGATTCTTAGTGTATAATAAATATCGTTCCGTTGGGGATTTGTGTAATGGTAGCACGACAGATTCTGATTCTGTTTGTCAGGGTTCAAATCCTTGATCCCCAGCCATAAAGACCGATTCTTGTGAATCGGTCTTTTTCTTTCAAGTCAACACAGTGGCTTGATAACACGCGAAAGCGTGTGGGTCATATCCATCACGATATGACTTTGGGGCAAAATAAAAGCAGAGGTTATCCGCCTCTGCTTTTTTATTTTTCATAGCTTTGGACGAGCAATGCTCGCCCCTACGTAAATGAGCTGCTATTATTTCAACGTGATAAATGCGCCGTGGACACCGCGGTTATTGCCTGTGCGGCGGTGTGACCAATAAAGCTCCTCGTTTTCGTGGAGTGTGCAGATGCCGCTGACGTCGATATTTTCCGCCTTGACGCCCTTCCACTTGAGTCTGTGGACTGTGATGGCTGTCACGTCAGGATGATACTTGACACCCTTCATGATGAAATACTGCTCAACTTCGCTGCCGAAGGATTCGATGAATGCATCGTAAACGTCCTTGTCACATTCAAAGCAGTCCTGACAGATTGCAGGGCCGATGGAGACGATGAGGTCGGATGGATTTGTGCCGTAAAGCTCGGTCATCTTATCGATTGTCTTATTGCAGATATCCTTTGCAGTGCCGCGCCAGCCAGAATGGCAGAGGCCTATTGCCTCGTTGACCTTATCATAGAAAAGGAGCACCTGACAGTCGGCATAGAAGCCGCTGAGCACAACGCCCTTGACGTTTGTGACGAGCCCGTCGTTATCGAGGGCGACAATGCGATAGCCTGTGCCGTCCTTGACCTCGCACACCTTGTCACGATGTACCTGCTGTGTGCGGACAACGTCGCGGAAGCTTCTGCCGATTACCTTTGCCGCACGGTCAAAGTTTTCGTGTACGCTGTCGGCTGTGTTGCCTGTATAGCGGAAGCTGAGGCTGTCGTGGATGCCTTCGCTTGTGCCGCCCTTACGTGTGGAATAGAAATGGTCCACGCCGCTTTCCTTTTCAAAAAGGGAGGATTTGAGGGCGTAAACCCCGTTTATTTCCTTGTATTCAAAGCTCATATTACTTCTCCTGGAATCTTTCGACACTGATGCACTTGCCGTTGTTGTCAAGCTCAAAAACAGCGCCCGAGATATAGCCTGCTTCCTTTGATTCTCTGTATCTGCCTACGATATTGCCGCAGAATTTTGCAACCGACTGCTCTTTTTCAACACCGAGGACAGAATGGTAAGGGCCGCACATACCAACGTCTGTGATATAGCCTGTGCCCTTTGGAAGAATCTGCTCGTCGGCTGTCTGCACGTGTGTATGTGTGCCGAAGATAACGGAAACTCTGCCGTCGAGGTAATAGCTGAAAGCCTTCTTTTCGCTTGTTGTTTCAGCGTGGAAGTCGATGATATAGATGTCGGAATTGTCCTTCTTGAGGAAATTGTCAATCATTCTGAATGGGTCGTCGTAGTCAAACTTACCCATGTGGACTCTGCCGAGGAGAGGCACAACGCAGACCTTTTTGCCCTGCACTTCGATTTTGGCAAAGCCTTCGCCCGGCTGCTGAGGTGGAAGATTCATAGGACGCGCCATATAGCGGCAGTCATCGATGTAATCGTGAATCTGATTCATATCGAGGGCATGGTTGCCGAGAGTGATGATATCCGCACCTGCGGAGAAGATTTCGTCCGCGTGATGTGGGAGAATGCCGTTGATTGCTGTGTTTTCACCGTTGACGATGGTCAGGTCAGCATTGTATTTTTTCTGGAGATTGCGGAGATTTTTAGAGAGCATCTTGACGCCGACTTCACCGCATACGTCGCCTAAAATAAGTATTTTCATATTGTACAAGCCTTCGCTTTCTTGACAAAATAGTATATTTATTGTATCATTATAGGGCAAAACAAACGTGCCGCATATATGTTTATTGTATCATATTTTGCCCGTGGTAGCAATATAATTTTATATGAGCCTCCTTAGTTAAATGGATATAACAAATCCCTCCTAAGGATTAGTTGTGGGTTCGATTCCCGCAGGGGGTGCCAAAAAAGCCGTTTCTTTTCGAAACGGCTTTTTTTCCGGATATCCTCCTTGATTGACAACCCGAATCCGCTATGCTATAATACCCACATAAGGAAGGTGATTATTCTGGCTAAGGCTTATGAAGGCAATGAAAAATACATATTTTTCAGCTATGCTCACAGGGATTCGGCAACAGTTTTGCCGATTATTGAATATATGCAGGAAAAGGGCTTCCGTGTCTGGTATGATGCAGGCATTGAGGCGGGCACAGAATGGCCTGAATATATTGAAGAACATCTCAGGAATGCCGACAGAGTTGTGGTCTGTATGTCTCAGGCGGCTATCGACTCGCGAAACTGCAGAAATGAAATCAACTATGCTCTTCAGCTTAACAAGGAAGTTCTTGTTGTCTACCTTGAAAATGTCGAGCCGGCAAAGGGGATGAGCCTTCAGCTCAACTCTGTGCAGTCGCTCTTCCGCACAAAGCACAGCTCATTTTCCTCTTTCCTTGAGGCTCTTGCCGGCGCACGTCTTTTGCAGAGTTGCCGTGCAGAGGGTGAAATATCCTATGAAGGACCTGCTGTTATCAAAAATTTCTCCGACACAAGAATCAGAAATGTTCTTGCTATCGGTGCAAATGACCCTAATGATGTATGGCCTAAGGGCTCTTATTCCGATACGATAAACCGCGACGAGCACAGCGTTATTTTCTTCCACATGTGGCTGACTCAACCTTTTAACTTTACAGGCGAAAGCAAAAACCGCTACCGCATTTACAACAGCAACAACAACCTGATTTTTGAACTGGAATCTGCTATCGCTGTGCAGCCTGATTATGACCGTCTTTCGACAGGCTGGATCATCAAGGGTAATGACGGCAGCTTTATCCCTTCGGGCGAATACCGCTTTGAATGTGTGGTAAACGGCTCGCCGACCTTCACATACACATTCCGTATCACAGATAATTCGGAAATTGCTCCAAAAAAGAAGTCTTTCTTTAAGAAATTATTCGGTTAAATAAATATCCACCCGCATAGCGGGTGGTTTTTCTTTTGTTAAAACTTATTGTAAACGGCCACTTCCTCAAAGGATTTGCGTGGGCGTGGGGACGGATTTTCGTCAGGATAGCCGACGGTCACCACAGTAATAACCCGCGTGCCTTCAGGACATCCGACGATTTCGCTTGCCATATCGGGGTCGAAAGAGCCTATCCAGCAGGAGCCGAGACCCATGCCGAAGGTGGCAAGATGAAGATATGTCGTGGCGATGGAGGCATCGATAGTGCCGCGGTTATAGCCCGAATCGTTCATCTCCTTATACTCTGTGGCGCAGATGCAGAAAATCAGCGGAGCTGTCATCGCCGCACCTCTGCTTTCGCAGGCAACTCTCATCTTTTTGAGCTGCTCTTCGTCTGTGATGGCTACGAATTTCCATTCCTGACGGTTTCCGGCGCTCGGTGCCTGACGCATAAGGTCGATGAGCTTATCGATTTTCTCCTGCTCGACGGGGGTATCTTTATATTTACGGATGCTTATTCTGCTTTGCATTACGTCGAAAAAATCCATAATTTTTCTCCTTTTTATTTGATTATAACATATTGTGCAGTCAATTGCAATTTATGAGATGATATTTCCCTTGCGTAATCGGGGTTTATGATTTATAATGATGACATAATAAGACTGCAAGGAGACCGATTATGAAGGTATTATTTTTAGGCAACAGCCACACCTTTTTCAACGATATGCCTGAGCTTTTCGCCCGTTTTGTCGAGAAAACCACAGGAAATAAGCCTGACGTGACAATGCTTGCCTATTCGGGCCGCGACCTTGAATGGCACCGAAAGGAATATTTCTCCCTCCGCTTCAACCTTATGTACGGCGGCTACGATTACTGCATTATTCAGCAAGCGGCGCACCCATATCCACCTGCCACCTCAACACTTGAAATCGGCGCGGACATCATCGACCTTTGTCACAGATGCGGTGTCAAGCCTGTCGTCTATATGACATGGGCCGAAAAGCGTATGCCTGAAAATCAGCAGAAGATGATTGACACCTGCGAAAAACTTACCGCCCTCAACGATGCCCTCCTTGCTCCGATTGGAAAAATCTGGCAGAAAGTACAGACTCTCCGCCCTGATATCGAGCTTTATCATCACGATGGCGAGCACGCAGGTCCATACGGCGATTTCCTCATTGCCGCTCTTTTGTGCAAGCTTCTCTGCGGCAGGGTTTCCCCTTCTGTCAGCGGCTACGGCTTCAGCTTTATCGGCAGTAATGCCATCAATATGGGCCGTCCTGTCGTGCAGGAAAACAAGGGTCTTGTGCCTGTCGAACTGGACAAGGAAAAGAGCTCTTTTATTCTCGGCATTATCAACGAATAAACGCATCAAAGCCGCCTCACTGAAGGCGGTTTTTTGTTGACAGCACGGATTTTTGTATAGTATAATATTAAAAAGAGACAGAACAGGGAGGAAAATCTTATGCTTACGTTCAAGACTCTCAGCGGCATCACTATCGATAAATTATACAAGACTTACGACGAGGCTTTCTGCGATTATTCTGTAAATCTCGGCTTTGACGAAGCAAAGCTGCA
>JAFYNW010000113.1 GCA_017547995.1 Clostridia bacterium
AAAGTGCACAGAAAAAAGCTAAGATTCTTGTTTTTCTGCTGATTTCGGTTTTATTTTTAATCATTTCAAACCTCCGCTTAAGTATTTTTCCGTTTTCACTCATTCCCGCACCGAGGGCATAGCTCTTCCCCGCCGCAAGAGTGAGTATCGTCATCATATAAGCGGTCTCATCCTTCTTATCCATACCTTTTACAGCATCGGCATCGCAGGACAACTCGCAGTATTCATCGCATTTTGCCGCGGCAAAATGAATTACAGGATTGTACCAGTGAACAGAGCGAATGAGCATCACCAACCATTTCACAGCCACGTCACCCCGTCTGAAGTGTACCATTTCGTGAGCAAGTATACTATTGAGCTGTGTTTCAGTCAGTTTCCTGTCAGGCAGAATCAGGACAGGCTTTATAATGCCCATAAGCATTGGCGATTGGCAAAAGGAACATTTTTTAACTCTTATCTTCAGCTTTCTGCCTACGTCTGAATCAGGATGCTTTCTTATTTTTATCCTTATTGCAGCATAGCTTGTCAGTCTGCAAAAAAGCGTAAAAACAAAACCTGCAGTATACACGTACGGCAGATATTCTGTAATATCAACTTTTTCCTCTGTCGCAGGTAAGGCTGTATTTTCCAAAGCTATCCCTGGCTGAATCTCATTTTGTGGCTGAATATCGGTTTTATCCAACGGTACGTCAGATACAATATTCTGCCCGCTTACAGTCTTTTCAGGTATATTCACGTCTATTCTGACCGGTAACACTGTAACGACAAGCAGAGCAAGCCACATATAGTAGTGCCATTTTGCCGAAAAACGCCTGTCTGTCAGCTTATTTATTACAGCGAAAATCAATACAGCCGCCGTACCGACAATTGCAGGAGCAATAAAAAGACCAAACATATTTTAGTCCTCCTTTTCGCTCAAAAACGCCATCAGCTCCCTGACATCTTCCTCCGTAAGAGTTTCTTCATTGAAAAGCGAGACCGCAAGGTCTTTCACAGAGCCTTCATAAAGGCTTGAAATAAGGTTTCGTGTCTGGGCCATTCTATACTCACCCTTTGTGATAAGAGGTGAATAGAAAAAGGAATTACCCTTTTTCTCGCATATAACAGCTCCCTTTTCCGTAAGTCTTCCAAGAAATGTGGAAATAGTTGTTCGTTTCCATCCTCTGTCTGCCACAGCAGCATTTATTTCTGCCGTTGACAAAGGTACAGATTTATTCCACAGCACCTTCATAATCTCCAGCTCTGCTTCACCTATGTTTATATTTTTTGCCATGTGGAGGCCTCCTTTGGTAAGCGTAAGATATCCTTACGCATTGTGTACGTGACCCATCTCTTCTGCGCATAAAGAAATGCGTCTACGTTTGTAGTCTACACCTATAGACTACATCAGTAGTCGCAATTTGTCAAGTGCTTTCCACGTAATTTTTCGAATTATTTTATTCAACGAAAAAGCGGCAGGATTTCTCCTGCCGTTTTATTTTAGTCTTCGATTATGCACACGGCGACGGTATTATTGCCGCTGTGTGATATGCTTATCCCGGCCTTCATGCCTTCATACTTGCCTGTAAGGCGGAGATAAGGCTTGCCGCTCTCCTCGCGCAGTACGACAACGTCGTGGTATTTCATATTGAAAATGCCGCTGCCGAGAGCTTTGCCGAAGGCTTCCTTGACGCAGAAAATCCCTGCCGCCGCCTTCGCGCCTTTTTCAGCGATATATTCCCTTTCCTCCTGAGCAAAAACTCTTTCCATAAAATGCTCCTGCCCGATTATGCGGACGAAACGGGAATTATCCTCCATGTCTATGCCGACCTTCATTATCCGAGTCTGTCAACGAGACGGTAAATCATAAGTTCGTGGAGCTTGAAGATTGTTTCAGCGTCGCCTGTTACGGAAACTGTTCTTGGAGCTGTACGCTTTACACCTGGGATGAGCTCACATGTCTGAGCCATATTTGTATCCTTGAAGTCGATTTCCATTGTGATTGGTTCTTCCAGCTTGAGAGGCTTGATCTGGTCGAAGCGAGCGAGAGCATTCTTTACGCCTTCGTAAATCATCTTTCTTGCCTTGTTAGGATGTACGGAAATTGCGCTGAAGCGGGAAAGGCCTTCCTTTACAGCGATGCCTTCAC
>JAFYNW010000114.1 GCA_017547995.1 Clostridia bacterium
CCGCAAACTGGTCCACGCAGTTTGATCACGGGACCAAGGGGAGCACCCCTGGACCCCCTTGTGTGTTCGTTCCTCACAAATGGACAGATTGGATAGGTTACTGCTCCATTTATGGGTAGCAAGTAATCCCACGCATGGCTGGCAGGTCAATTATATGCGCACTTGTGCGCTGCTTGCATCATATAGGGCTATGCCCGAAAAAGAAAAACCACCCGCTATGCGGGTGGATATTTATTGCATAATATTAAAGGATATCCCATCCGGGATATCCTTTATGCTTTACTTATTTTCCAGAAGAATCATAAGCCACTGAGCAGCGTCCGCTCTTGAGCATTCTTCATCCGGTCTGAGATAACCGCCCTTTGTTGAGAGCATATTCTTTGTAACAGCCCATGAAACTGCAGGAGCTGCATAGGAATCAACTTCGCCGCCGTCTATATACAATGGTACGTTGATTGCGTTTCTGCCTGACGTGTCAGCATTCTTATACTGCGCATATCTCATAAGAATTGTGGCAAGCTGTTCATTTGTCACGATATCGTGTGGCGCAAAAGTATCGTCACCATAGCCAACGATGATACCCATTTCAGATGCCCAGCGTACTGCATTTGCGTACCAGCTGTCTGCATTTACGTCATTGTATTCCATTTCATTTTCAGAAACAGGCATGCCTTCTGCTCTCCAGAGCATTTCAGCAATCATAGCTCGTGTTGCGCCCTCTTCTGCTTTGATTGTGCCATCAATATAGCCACTGAGATACTTATTTTCTACGCAATAGTGAATTGCATCGTGATAATCTGCGAAGAAATCAAAATCGGAATAACGTGAAGCAACGCAAGTGCTGCTTGTGCATACGTCCTCTTCTTCTACGATTTCATCGTAGCATTCTTCTTCGCTGTCGCTGTTGTTTTCACCGCTGTTATTGTTTTCGCCGTCGTTATTGTTTTCGCCGTCGTTGTTGTTTTCGCCGCCGTTGTTGTTTTCTCCGTTGTTATTGTTTTCGCCGCCGTTATTATTTTCGCCGTCGCCGAGGTCGCTATCGTTGTCACTTTCAGGTGCATTTGCAGAGTCAGCAATTACGTTATTATTTGAGTCAAGAAGCTGGCCATTGGATGCCTTAAGTACATAAATAAGGGCATCAGGATAAATACCGTAAGCCGTTGCTCTTGTCCAGAGGTATACGTAAAAATCTCCGTTACCATTCAGGTTGACGTCGCCGTCCTCGAAAGAAACTTCTACTGTGTGCTGCTGACAGTCTGTCCAGAGGAATTCTTCACCTTCACCCCATGCGATAAAGTTATCATTGTTTACAGTTTCAGGCCAGGATGCATTACCATCATACGTCCATCTGTTGTACCAGTCATATTGGGATGGAGCAGTATGTATAGCAATCTTGCCGTACGCCCTGGCGTAATTGCCAATTGCCTGAATGCTGATTGTCATACTTTTAAGACATCCGCTGGAATAAAGTGTTGTTTCGATAATAGAATTATTGAAAGATGCCGCTTTGGCTTCATTCACGTTGACGAGCATCAATGACATTAACATTGCTGCTGTAAGCATAAAGCTTAATATTCTTTTTGACATTTTGTCGTCCTCCGTTTAGTCACATTTTTAATTATATCATTTATTTTTGCTTTTTTATGTGACTATTATATCATATCACGGAACAAAGTCAATATATTTGGTAACATATTTATGTTTTATTTCAAATTATCTTGCATTTTGTTACCATACAGTTAAAAAAGATGCAGTCTTGCGACTGCATCTTTTATTTATATCAGGTTTATTTTACCTTGAGTGCTCTTGTTGCGTTGAGGATAGCGATGAGCGCTACGCCTACGTCAGCAAAGATAGCGAACCAGATGGATGTTACACCGAATACGCTGAGGATGAGGATGAGAGCCTTTGTGCCGAGAGCAAAGATAATATTCTGCATAACAACGCTTCTTGTCTTCTTTGCACAGCGGAGAGCGAGCGGAAGCTTCTTGAGGTCGTCATTCATAATAACGATATCAGCTGCTTCGATAGCCGCATCAGAGCCGATGCCGCCCATTGCCATACCGATGTCTGCACGTGCAAGAACAGGAGCATCGTTGATACCATCACCTACGAATACTGTCTTGCCCTTTGCATCCTTGAGGATAGCTTCAACTGCTGTAACCTTATCCTGAGGCATAAGCTCTGCCTTATAATCTGTAATGCCGATTTCATTTGCGATAACCTGAGCAACCTCTGCTCTGTCACCCGTAAGCATAACGAGATTCTTTACGCCTTCTGCCTTGAGCTCCTTGAGAGCATCCTTTGTTTCCTTCTTGAGAGTATCGCTGATGGAGATAGCACCGAGGAACTTGCCGTTCTTTGCTACGTAAACAACCGTTGCGCCGTCCTTGACTTCATCAGCCTTGATATTGAATGCTTCCATAAGTCGGATGTTACCTGCAAGGAGAATTTCTTCGCCCTTAGTTGCCTTGATACCCTGACCTGCGATTTCTTCGATGGAGTAATCTTCGATTTCGCCATTGCCGTAGTATTCTCTGATGGAAACTGCGATTGGATGGTTGGAATGCTTTTCACAGATAGCTGCTGCCTTTACAACTTCAGCTTCGCTTACGCCGTTTGCCTTTACGGAGCTTACGGAGAACTTACCTTCTGTGAGAGTACCTGTTTTGTCGAATACGAAAGTTGTAACACCGTTGAGTGCTTCGAGATAGTTACCGCCCTTAACGAGGATACCGTTTCTTGCAGCACCGCCGATACCGCCGAAGAAGCTCATTGGGATGGAGATAACGAGAGCACATGGGCAGGAAATGATGAGGAAGTTGAGAGCTCTGTAGAACCATGTTGTGAAAGTATCAAAGCCCATGAAGATTGGTGGAATAATTGCAACTGCGATTGCACTGTATACTACTGCAGGTGTGTAAACCTTAGCAAACTTTGTGATGAACTTTTCGCTTTCAGCCTTGTTGGAGCTTGCATGTTCAACCATTTCGAGAATCTTGGAAACTGTGGAATCGCCGAATGTGGAAGTTGTTTCGATTTCGAGAAGGCCGGACTTATTGATGGAGCCGGAGAATACCTTATCTCCTTCAACAACGTCTCTTGGCAAGCTTTCACCTGTGAGAGCGGATGTATCGAGGCTGGAGTTACCCTTTCTTACGATACCGTCGAGAGGGATTTTTTCGCCCGGCTTAACGAGAATGATGCTGCCGATATGTACGCTTTCAGGAGAAACCACGATTGTTTCGCCATTTGTGAGGAGGTTTGCATAGTCAGGACGGATATCCATAAGGCTTGCAATATTGCCGCGGGAACGTGCGATAGCCATATTCTGGCAGAGTTCGCCAATGCCATAGAAGATGAGAACAGCAACTGCTTCTGTGTATTCGCCGATAGCGAATGCACCGAGAGATGCGATACCCATGAGGAAGTTTTCGTCCATGAATCTGCCCTTCTTGAAGCCATTGAGCATATCACCAATAACTTCGTAGCCTGCAAGAACGTATGCAACAAGGAAAAGTGCGATGGAAACAAGCTTGATTGGAACAAGATTTGCCGCAATCATAATTCCGAATGCAATGAGAAGACGGATAACAAAGCTCTTGGAGTCATCTCTTACAACACCATGGTCGTGACCGCAACCGCAGCCGTCGCCATGTTCGTGGTCATGTCCGCAGGAGCAGGATGAACCGTGGTCGTGATGGTGATGGGAATGACCGTGATCGTGACCGCATCCGCAGGAGCAAGCATTTGCGAGAGATGCAGTAAACGCCGCCTTGTCAGCGCTTAATTTGTGTGAATGGCTGTGAGAATGGTCATGACCACAGGAGCAAGATGCACCATGGCTATGAGTGTGGCCGTGGTCGTGACCGCAAGAACAGGATTCACCGTGATGGTGATGTTCATGGCCGTGGTCGTGGCCGCAGGAGCAACCTTCGTGCTTATGTTCGTGAGCGTGGTCATGACCACAAGAACAACCTTCGTGCTTATGTTCGTGGGAATGGTCGTGACCGCAACCGCAGGAGCACGTCTTCTTTTCTTCGTTCATATATCCTCCTATTTGTGCATCAGGTGCATGATGCCCA
>JAFYNW010000115.1 GCA_017547995.1 Clostridia bacterium
TCTGCGGTGTTTTTTATTCCCATCTTATTGCATTTATAGGGTTCATATCCGATGCCTTTTTAGCCGGAATATATCCGAAAATACATCCCGATACAACTGCAAATCCGAAACAAATCATTATAGCCTTGACGTTTGCTGTAACTTCAAGTATGCCTGATGCTCTGATAAAATAAATTATGCCTGTGCTCAATGCAACACCTAACATTCCTCCTGCCGCGGTTATAATAACCGATTCGACAAGGTGCATTCTCAGTATATCTTTTTCCGTCATCCCAAGGGCCATATATATCCCTATCTCGGTTTTTCTGTTTTCCACGTTGGAAATCATCGAGCTCATCATTCCTATTCCACCAACAATTACAGATATGCCTGCGACAGCGGATATCATAAACGCCAGAACATCTGTAATTCGTACAGCCATTTCTTTATAGCCTGATATATTTTCAAAGCTGTATTTTTTATCAGGTGAAGTTGCCTTCAGTCTACGAAGAATAAAATCTTTTGTCACTTCGTACTTTGAATCATCACTGCAGGTAACAGCGATTCCCGTCACTTTATTTTCACCATAATTTTCATTTATCGTTTCATAAGGAATATACACAACCGCAGGCAATTTTGTGCCAGTCAACGCCTCAATTCCCGCTTTCGGCGACTCTATAACGCTCACAATCTCATATTCCTTCACGCTTTGACCATAGCTTATCTGCAGTTTTTTCCCAATTACGTTTGTACGATAGTACAGACTATTCGCAAAAGCATCGTCTATTATCACGCAGTTTCCCTCAAATGAGTTTTCATCCTTAAGGTCTATGCCGTGAAGCGTTTTTATATCAAATATTTTATCAAAATCATTGTCAATTCCGACTATCAGTGCTTCATTTTTCAAGGTTTTGGCATACACGGCACCCATTTCAAAAATATACGGCATTGCGCCATCCACTTCAGCCATATTCTTTATAACGTTAATTTCATCTGCATTTATACCACCTGATGACTGCAGCATTGTGGCATTATTGCTTATAATACTCAGTTCTTTGTTGATTTCATCGGAGACACCCCATCCTATGCCAGAAATAAGCGATACAGATGATATTGCTATGCATACCGACATTATTGTAAGAAATCCTTTGATTCGGCTGTCAATTACGTTTTTGAAAGCGAGCCGTGCAATATCACTTTTTCTCATTTTTCACCTTTATTTCAGGCGGTACGTTTTTCGTGCTTTCATCGTACATCAGCAATAAATCCTTCTCTCCTATGCCATTTCGGACCTCGCAAACGTTTTCAAGCTCATATCCCGTCTCGATTATCCTCTTTTCCGCCATGCCACCCGCGCCGAGTACGTATACGTATTGCTGAGTGTCCTCCTGCGATATATACTCATATGGAATCGTCAGGGCATTATTGCTTGTATTTGTCGTTATCTTCATAGTTACCGAATATCCCGGCCTGATTCGTTCACTTTTGTCAACTATATCAAAGCTTACTTCTGTTTTAGGCGCTTCTTCTTTGATTGACATAAGATTCATAGCTTTAACCGCATACGGCTTTATATCGGTTACGACTCCTTTGATTTGCTCTGCATCCTTAACATTGGGGATAATTGCAACCTCCATACGCTTTTTAATTTTGTGTACAACGTCCTCGCTGATTTTTGCCGTAATCCCAAGCTCATCAAGGTCCGAAACAGAAAACATTGGAATGACAGGGCTTGTGCGTTCGCCTTCGGCGCAGTTTATTTCCATCACCGTGCCGTCAATCGGACTTCTTATATATTTTTCATCTGCCGTACAATATACCGCCTCTCCTTCTGTGCGGCTGACAATTGAATTTACAATATAGCTTTCAGGAATATTCAGGCGTATTCCTTCACTTTCAATTACCTCAGCTATAATATCCCCCTTTGAAACTTCGTCGCCTTCTGTGACGTATATTCTGACAATTTCAGCAGGCGATTTTATATAAATATCCTTTCTTTGCTTTTCCACGACAGTACCGTTAACCGTAAGCACATCGGCTATATCCATGCGTACAGGATAAGTACCCTGCCGTATTTCCGCCTTGCTTATATTCAAATATTTTACAACAGCAAACATACTCACAAGCAGAGTAATCCCAATAATCACTTTTTTCACAACAAATAACCCCCGATCCTTTTGTTATATTTTGAGCAGAAAAAGCCAAAATATTATAAAAGAAACGGGGGTAAATATGAAAATTATCTGTACAGAAAATAACTGCATCCATTATATTGACGGAGAATGCATCCTTCTGCGATG
Organism: Clostridia bacterium; assembly: GCA_017547995.1. GTDB lineage: Bacteria > Bacillota > Clostridia > Oscillospirales > Butyricicoccaceae > SIG471. The sequence goes on from JAFYNW010000115.1 coordinate 2,280, forward strand.
CTGTGACATCGGAGATTTATCTAACGAAAACTGTGTCTATTTCTGCAAATCAATTAAAAACAAGCCTTGATGGCTTCACCTACGTCGCGCACATAGACAAGCTCAATATCCGACACCTTGACGCTGTCGTCCTTGCATCCGAGCGGAAGGATACACTTTTTATATCCAAGGCGTTTGATTTCCTGAATACGCTGATTGCTGCCCTGAACGGCTCTGAGCTCGCCTGAAAGACCGATTTCACCAAGAAGCACAACGTCTGATTTTACCGGCTTATCGAGATAGCTGGATGCAATAGCAACCGCGATACCGAGGTCTACTGCAGGCTCATCGACGCGGATACCACCGACTACATTGATATATGCATCGTATGAGCTGAGCATAAAGCCAAGTCTTTTTTCAAGTATAGCAAGAATGAGAACGAAACGATTATAATCAATGCCTGCCGCTGTTCTGCGCGCCGCCCCGAAGGAGGATTTTGCCACAAGCCCCTGAACTTCCGTAAGAACTGGGCGTGTACCTTCAAGCGTTGCAACAACACAGCTGCCGCTTACGTTTTCAGGACGTCCACTGAGAAGGGCCGCAGATGGATTTTTAACGTCAA
>JAFYNW010000116.1 GCA_017547995.1 Clostridia bacterium
AGAAAATCTCATCCGCTATGCGCTAAACAAGCTTCCCCTTTATTTTTGCGGGACATTCGTGAATGTCCCCTACAAGTTCTACTCAACCTCAACTACCATGCTTACGCCCACTTCGTTAAGTTCGAGCTTCTGCATCATCCTCGCCTTTGCCTTGAGGGACACGCAATGGCAAGGGTAATTGTGCTTTATATTATTCGCAACAAAATACTCAATCGTCTTTTTCAGCTGCTCGTTGTCCTCGAAAAGATGGAAGCCGCCGATGACGCCCGTCACGCGGTTGTCACCCATCACACGCTTGGCCTGCTCGATGATATTGCAGATACCGCTGTGTGAGCAGCCCGTGATAACGAAAACACCATCCTCGCCCTTGTAGGCAAGAGCAGTATCGTCAATGAGAAAATCGGGACGCTTTTCGCCGTTTTCCACTTCATATCCCACAGGATTCTTGTTTTCAAAGTCATTCACACGCTCAATCTGGCCGAGATACCAGAGCTTTTCTGTAATCTGCAAAGGCTGAGTGCCGTCCACATAGTGAGTCACCGCCTTGATTTCGTCAAGCGTCACAGGTGCGCCGATATACGTGCCGTCGCTTTCATACTTCTTGTTGAAGCAGTCAGGATGTGCGATGAGCGGTGTGTTTTCAAGGGGAAGAATATGCTCAATGCCGAGAGAATGGTCGTTGTGACCGTGAGAAAGGACGATCGCGTCAGCCTTCTTCACGTCAATGCCCATTTTCTGTGCATTCTTATAAAAAACGTCGGAATAGCCTGTGTCGAAAAGGATTTTCTTGTCGCCATCCTCAATAAAGAAGCTTAAGGCAGGCTCGCCGAGGTAATATTTGTCAATGTAAGTGTTGTTGTCGCACAAAACTGTGAGTTTCATAATGTTCTCCGTAATTTTCAAACAAAAGGCGGAGGGAAACTCCGCCTTTTATACTGCTGTTTAGTCTTCGTATTTCTTTGCCAATTCTTCGGCTTCTGTGTCACCAAAGGTTTCAAGAGGAGTATCGAGCAATTCTTCAAGCTCCTTCTTTTCTCTTTCGTCCTTTTCCTTCTTCTTCATAACGAGGTAAATACCGAGCGCTATGATGAAAATCACCGAAGGCACCATAATGGAATCGCCTTCGCCAGGCTTACGCATGATTCTGTCAGCCGCTTCCTCGAAGGAATTGCCAAAGTATTCGTTGTCGTCAAGACTGCTGTCGTAGTAGTTATCGTCAAGCTGATTGAGAAGGATTGTTCTCGCTTCGTCATCCATTACGCTTTCAGCAAGAGTACCCACTACACAGTAAGTTCTGTAATAATCGTTATTTTCATAGAAAACAAGCAGAAGATGACCATTATCCCTGAAAAGCTGTTCATACTTTTCTTCAGCAAATGTCATGATTTCACTGTCCGTGCCCGAGCCTATGTCGTCCGTTATGTAGACGTAAGGCTGAACGCCCGTCTTCTTATAGAAATACCTGAGACCGTCTTCCATAACGCTCTTGTTGTCAATCCAGCCAAGTTCGTCTGTGTAATAGTCCGTTTCGATAACGCCGCCTGCAAGAGGTACTCGCTCGATATCGCTTGCCCCTGCATTGCCCACGACAGTGAAAGCAATGGAAAGAAGGCAAAGCGCCATCACAACGAAAAGTATAACGGTCAGGCAACCCGACTTTGTGCCGCCGTTGTTCTGATTATTGTTGTTATTATTGTTATTGGACGGACCACCGCCGCCCTGATTTTTTTCTCTGTTATTTATGATGACAGTAGTGCCACCCATTCTCGGATAGCCGAAAAGACCGCCCATACGCGGATAACCATAGCCGAAGCCACCGATACCACCGTGATATACGCCCCCTGATGGTCTGCCGCCCATACGGCCGCCGCCCGAAAAGCCACCACCGGAGAAACCGCCGCGTGATGAGCCGCCGAAGCCACCGCCAAAGGAGCCGCCGCCTATTCTGCCACCGCCGCCACCGAAGGACCCGCCTCCGCCGCCACCGGCTCTGCCCATAATTTACCTACCTTTCTTTGAAAAAAGGATGCGGTTTATGCCGCATCCTTTACTTGCAGCAATTACTTGCCGAGCTTGCTCTTAAGTTCTGCCAATTCGTCTTCAACAGATGGGGAGCCCATTGCATACTTCTTTTCAAGCTCCTTAGCCGCGTCAACAGGTTCGGAATTGAGGTCTGCCATAGCGTTTGCCTTGTCGAGCATATTGTCAGCCTTTTCTTCCATACGCTTGAAAGCGTTCATTGCATCTTCAGCAGCATCAGCCTTGTTTGCAAACTGGTTGAGCTTTTCCTGAGTCTTTGCAACAGCAACCTTAGCCTTGATCATTTCACGACGTGCCTTGAGCTCGTTGATGTCGTTTGTGAGCTTATCGTGCATCTGACGCATCTTTACTGCGTTTTCGTGTGCAACTGCATACGCTGTGTGGAGGCCTGCACCGCTTGCTTCGAGCTCCTGCTTCTTTGCAAGGAAGATACGTGCATCGTCATCGTTGCCAGCTGTGAGAGCCTTCTTAGCCAATTCAAGATACTTTTCAACTTCAGCTGTGTTTGCATCAGCAAGACGCTTTGCGCGTGCTTCTTCAGCCATAACGCCTGCAGTTTCCTTCTTTACTTCAGCAAGGTCTTCCATCATATCGCGGAGATACTGGTCGATCATCTTGGAAGGGTCTTCAAACTTATCGAGAAGAGCGTTTACGTTAGCCTTTACAATGTCATTGAAGCGTGTGAGAATGTTAGCCATAATTTAGTCCTCCTTGGATTTGTTTTATGTTTACGTTTGTTTTTGTTTGATTTGTTGATTTAATTATATTATATTTACCCCCTGTTTGCAAGTTAATTGTATGGCAAAACTGTGAATTATCGGTGAAACAGAGGCATTTTTTGTGGCAAGCAGTCGCCCACGCGCACCCGCAGGGCCATTTTTCTCGACTTTTCGGCCATTTACAAGAAAATCGGTGCAGTAAGTGCCTCCTCAGAGGGATGCAGGAAATATAATATCAATAAATATCCACCCACATAGTCGCGTGGTTTTTCTTTTTCGGGCATACCCTATACGATGCAAGCGGCAAACAAGTGCGCATATAATTAGCCTGTCAGCCATGCGTGGGATTACTTGCTACCCATAAATGGAGCAGTAACCTATCCAATCTGTCCATTTGTGAGGAACGAACACACAAGGGGGTCCAGGGGTGCTCCCCTTGGTCCCGTGATCAAACTGCGTGGACCAGTTTGCGG
>JAFYNW010000117.1 GCA_017547995.1 Clostridia bacterium
ATATTTTCATCTGTCTTGCCCACGAGAACGCCTCTGCCTGGGTAAGAGTTATTCTTAAGATAATTTTCGAGATTAATCATTTTTATCATTTCCTCTCTTTACTGATTTGCAAGCTTATTGATGACTTCTGGCAGGATAATCCATTCTGCCTCTGTCATAACGCGCTTCTGAAGCACTTCAGGAGTGTCGCCTTCTTCTACGTACACAGCCTTCTGTGCAAGGATTTCGCCGCCGTCCACGATTTCATCAACGTAGTGAACTGTGGCACCTGTAACCTTAACACCCTTTTTGAGAGCTTCCTCATGTACGCGCAGACCATAATAGCCTTCGCCGCAGAAGGATGGGATGAGTGAAGGGTGGATATTTATAATTTTCTTGTCGAATGCTCTGATGAACTTTTCGGAAAGAACGCTTAAGAAGCCTGCGAGAACAACGAGACCGCAGCCTTCTGCATTGATAGCGTCAATCATAGCCTGCTCGGATTCTTCACGGGAAGCGAAGTCCTTCTTGCGGATGACAGCCGTCTTGATGCCGTGATTCTTTGCGCGTTCAAGAGCATAAGCAGAGGTTTTATTTGCAATAACGAGAGCGACCTCGGCATTTTTAATCTTGCCCGATTCGATAGCATCGATAATCGCCTGAAGATTTGTGCCGCCGCCCGAAACTAAAACAGCAAGTTTTAGCATAATTCGATACCGTGTTCGCCGTCTTCTACGTGGCCGATTACGTATGCGTCTTCGCCGTTAGCCTTGAGGATTTCAAGAGCCTTTTCAACGTCTTCCTTAGCAACGATTGTAATCATACCAACGCCCATGTTGAATGTGGAGAACATATCAGGCATTGGAATGTTGCCGCGTTCTGCGATGAGCTTGAAGATTGGGAGGATACGTACGGAAGCCTGGTCGATAACAGCCTTCTTGCCCTTTGGAAGAGCTCTTGGAATGTTTTCATAGAAGCCGCCGCCTGTGATGTGAGCGATGCTCTTTACCTTGATTTCATCGAGGAGAGCGAGAACAGGCTTAACGTAGATTCTTGTAGGTGTGATGAGAGCTTCGCCAAGTGTCTTGCCGAGGGATTCTTCATACTTGTTGAGGTCTGCGTTTTCAACGTCGAATACCTTACGAACGAGAGAGAAGCCGTTGGAGTGAACGCCGCTGGATGGGAGAGCGATGAGAACGTCGCCTGCGTTTACGTTGTCGTTGGAAAGAATGTTCTTCTTGTCAACGATACCAACTGCGAAGCCTGCGAGGTCGTATTCTTCTTCCTTCATGAGGCCTGGATGTTCAGCTGTTTCACCGCCGATGAGAGCACAGCCGGACTGTACGCAGCCTTCTGCAACACCGGAAACGAGAGCAGCTACCTTTTCAGGATAGTTCTTGCCGATTGCGATATAGTCGAGGAAGAAAAGTGGCTTTGCGCCGCCGCAGATGATGTCGTTTACGCACATAGCAACGCAGTCGATACCGAGTGTATCGTGCTTGTCCATGAGATAACCGAGCTTGACCTTTGTGCCGCAGCCGTCTGTACCGGAAACGAGAACAGGTTCTTCGTAGCCCTTTGGAAGAGCAATAAGACCGCCGAAGCCGCCAAGACCGGAGAGAACGTGCTCTGTCATTGTGCGTGCAACACTAGCCTTCATAAGTTCAACAGCCTTGTAACCAGCTGTTACGTCAACGCCCGCTGCCTTGTAGCTATCGCTGAAATTCTTCATAATTATCACCTTTTATATAATATTTTTGTTTTTACGTAGTTGTTTTGCTTATTAAACGTCGAGCTTTTCGTCGAACTTATCCTTCATATGAGCCTTTTCAACACAGATTGGATATTCGCCTGTGAAGCAGCCGAGGCAGAAGCCCTTTGCCTTGCAGCCCTTTGCAACGCACTTTGCATCTTCGATGCCGAGGAAGCCGATGGAGTCTGCGCCGATGGACTGTCTGATGCCTTCGAGGGACATACGGCAGGCAATAAGGTTGTTCTTGTTATCGATATCAGTGCCGAAATAGCATTCATTGATGAATGGAGGAGAGGAAAGTCTCATATGGATTTCCTTTGCGCCCGCTTCTCTGAGAAGCTTTACGATACGGGCAGAAGTTGTACCTCTTACGATGGAGTCGTCGACGAGAACAACTCTCTTGCCGCGTACTGTATCCGAAATAGGGTTAAGCTTGATTTTTACAGAGTTTTCACGCTGGGACTGGAGAGGCTGAATGAACGTTCTGCCGATGTATCTGTTCTTGAGAAGACCTACGCCGTAAGGGATGCCCGATTCTTCCGCATAGCCCATAGCCGCATCAAGACCGGAGTCAGGAACACCGCAGACGATGTCAGCTTCAACAGGATGGGACTTTGCCAGGAAGCGGCCTGCCTGCTTTCTTGCTTCGTGTACGCTTGCGCCTTCGATGACAGAGTCAGGACGAGCGAAGTATACGTATTCGAATACGCAGAGACCGTCTGCAGG
>JAFYNW010000118.1 GCA_017547995.1 Clostridia bacterium
ACACAATATTTTTCTTGGCTTCCTCTGATGAGGGAGCTGGCTTGCGTCAGCAAGACTGAGGGAGAGAAAACAAAAAACCAAATCCATCAATCCCATCCCTCGCGCGCGTGCGCGCATATATCTTCTTTGCTTTATCTTTTTATATTATTTATTTATATTATATATTTAGGGTGCAGAAAACTGCACTTACCAGGTGCGAAAAATTGCACCTCGCAGATGCAAAATTTGCACCATGTTTACAAAACTTGCACTTGCCAAGTGCAAAATTTGCACTTATAAACACCCCCAAGTGCAAAATCTGCACCATGTATTTCGCGGTTGTTATATCATACTTCCACCAAACCCGTAGGGACAATTCACGAATTGTCCGCGGGACGTCGAGGGCGTCGTCCCCTACAACTATTCTTTCGTGGTCAATCCGTAGGGACCGACCTCCCGGGCGGTCCGCTTATCCAATGCGTCGCAGACACAACAATTATTCATTCTTCATTTTTCACCATTCATTAAACAAAAAAATACCACCCTTGCGGATGGTATTTCTTATTATATACTTTAGATGCCTAATGCCTTGAGAATGAATGTCTGTGCTTCGGAAGCTGTCTTGTAGAGAGCGTCACCGCGGCCTCTGTCGTGAGAGCCGTCCTTGAGAACACGGAGAAGAACAGGATTACCGGATGTGTTCATTTCCTGCATGAGAGCCGCAAACTTCTTGCCGTGATATGGAGGCACGTTGTTGTCGCATTCGCCGGTCTGGATGTAGATTGGTGGATAATCAACAGCCTTCACGTTGTGGTATGGGGAGTAGCTCTTCATATAGTGGAACATTTCTTCTTCACGTGGGTTGCCGTATTCTGTTGTGTACATAGGGCCTCTGTCGTCAAACATGAAGCGAATCATATCTGTATGAGGGACGGAAGCAATTACGCAGCCCCAGAGGTCAGGACGCATTGTGATAAGTGTAGTCACAAGCAAACCACCGTTGGACTGGCCGCAGATAGCAAGCTTCTTAGGGTTGGTCCACTTGTTTTCGATGAGCCATTCAGCGATGGAGATAAAGTCAGCATAGCAGTTCTTCTTGTTGCCAAGATTACCGCCGTGATGCCACTTTGTGCCGTATTCGTTACCGCCGCGGAGGTTGCAGGAAACGTAAACGAAGCCGTTGTTTACCCAGTCGTAAATGTCGCGTACAGTTGTTGTGTTGAAGAACTGAGGAGCAACAGGGAGACGATATCCGCCGTAGCCGAACATGAGAGTTGGGTTGGAGCCGTCAAGCTTGATGTCCTTCTTGTGTACTACGAAAGCAGGAATCTTCACGCCGTCAGCAGAGGATGGAACGAAAATCTGTTCAACAACGATATCGTCAGGCACGTTGACCTTCTTCTTCTGGTAAGCCACGGAAACCTCGTCAGTTTCAAGGTTGTAACGCATTGTCATAGGAGCAACGCGGAAGGATTCAAAGCTGAAATAGAAGTTTTCAGCCTTGGAAACGATATGGCTGCCGAAGTTGCGTGAGCCGCAGTTGCCGAATTCATCAGGGAGAGCAATTGTCTTTACAAATTCACCCTCGTGGCTATAAACGTCGAGAACACCTGCAACGTCCTTCATGGAAGAAACGAGGAGATACTTTGGTGTCACCTGAGCGCCGATAAGGTTCTTTTCAGATTCAGGAATGATGACCTTAGCATCGGCAATTTTTCCACCAATTTCCACACCGATAATCTTGCCGAAGTCAGCGTTGTCACGGGAGAAGATATAGTGATACTTATCGTTGGA
>JAFYNW010000119.1 GCA_017547995.1 Clostridia bacterium
CTTGATATGCTTATTGCATCAAAGTCGTTGCGTCAGGTGAATATTTCGCTCCATGCTGAAACTGATAATAATGAGAAATATTTTAATGACTGCATTGAGGCAGGTGATATGCTTGCGAAGAATGGCATTTTTGTCAGCTACAGACTATGGAATGGTGAAGGAGGACTTGCTCTCAAGGAGAGAATGTTTGATATTTACCCTGGAAACTATGTAAAGGGGAATCGCATCACACTTGCGGAAAATACCTTCCTCAGCCTTGATGAATTCTGGGAATGGCCTGACCTTAAAATGCCGTACATTGGCGACAAGGGTATATGCAATGGTTTGCGTCATCACGTCGGTATACTTGTGGATGGTACAGTTATTCCATGCTGTCTTGACGGTGAAGGACAGGCGCCATTAGGCAATATTTTCGAGACAGACTTTGACGAAATATGGAAGGAAAATATTCTTCCTGTAAGACAGGATATGTATAACAGAAAGCTTTCTCTTGAACTTTGTAAACATTGCTCGTATCGCGAAAAATTTCAGTAATACTATTGAAAAACAAGGGGAAATAAGGTATAATATTCGTAGTATGAATAAAAAGGAGGAACTACCAATGTTTGTTACACTCGATACAATCATTATTGACGTTCTCAGAGCTGATATGAGAACAGCTGATATTTTTGCTGAAGCAGGTATGCACTGCATGGGCTGCACAGGCGCTGCATTTGAAAGCATCGCAGATGCTGCTGCGGTACACGGCATCAGTGCTGAAACTCTCGTTGACAGACTCAATGCATTCTTTGGCAACTAATTTCAGAGACTAATATAAAAACTTATAATAGGGTGGATTTATATCCACCCTATTTGTGAAATGTGGTGGAATTTTGAAACTTACTGAAAGACTTCTTACTATTGCGGATCTTTGTAAAGACAGCAAGGCTGTTATCGACGTCGGCTGTGACCACGCAAAGCTTCCGATTTATCTTATAGAAAATAATATTGTTGAACGCGCCATTGCTACTGATATCAGACAGGGACCGGTTGACAATGCAAGAAAAAACGTTGTTGCAAATAAGCTTGAAGACAAAATCAGAATCAATCTCTGTAATGGTCTTGCGGATTTCGGTCCTGACGATGGTGATACTATTATTATCGCAGGTATGGGCGCTGAAGAAATCATCAGCATCATTGAAAACGCACCTTGGACAAAGTCAAATGATATCAAGCTGATTTTGCAGCCTATGACACTCGAATATAAGCTCCGTGAGTTTTTATATAAAAATGGCTATGAGGTTTCAAATGAAGAAATAGCTATCGAAGGACCTAAGATTTACACAATAATCCGTGCATCCTGGACGGGTGCACAGCTTGAAGAAGAAAACTTCAATCTGTTTTCCAATAAGTTATATAACGGCAGAAACAGACGTACGTATATAGAAAAGCTTATCAAAAGATATACAAGAATGCAGGAAGGTCATAAGATTTCCGCAAGTGGTGAGGTGGAAGAGCTTAATGAAATTCTTGCTATGCTTAACGATACACTTGATAAAATGACGAAGGAATAAATAAATGGCACAAGATTGTTTTGTTATAAACGGTACGGCAAAGGAGCTTGACAGAAGGCTCAGAGATGCACGTATCGATAAAATATATATGCCTGCAAAAGACAAAATCCTTATGACTATCCGTGCAAACGAAGGGAATATTAAGCTTTTGCTCGAAGCGGGCAATATAGGCAAAGTACATATCACAAAGCAGAAGTTTGAAAATCCTGAAACTCCGCCGATGTTTTGTATGCTTTTGAGAAAGCATCTGTCGTCAGGCAGAATCGTTTCTGTAAAACAGCCTATATTCGAAAGAATGATGGAAATTACGTTTACTTCTGCCGATGAAATGGGTGACGTGACTGAAAAGTATATCTATATCGAAATGATGGGCAGACGAAACAATATTATTTTCGTTGGTCAGGACAGAAGAATTCTTGGATGTCTCAAGAAAATCGATATGGAAATGTCGCAGGACAGACCTGTCCTTCCTGGACTTATATACGAATATCCACCTAAGCAGGATAAAGTGAATATCATCGATGACTCGCTCTCGGCTATTGCTGAAGTTTTGCCGGTTGGTGAATGTACTCATCAGATGCTTCTCGACAGAATTGCGGGTATTTCGCCTAATATTGCAAAGGAAATCTGTTTCAGAGCGCAGAACAACGGAACAAATCTACTCGATGAAATCGTAGACTTCAGACATCTTGTATCAGACGAAAAAGCCAAGCCTTTTAATATTATAAAAGAAGAAAACGTGGCTGATTTCTCTGCATTTGAGTTTGAATATATGAAAAATGATGCGGCTTTCAATGAAACAGAGGGATTTTCTGAAATGCTCGATGCATTCTATTTTGAAAAGAATCGCGAAGAGCAGAAGAAAAATGCATCGTCTCAGCTTCTTAAGTTTATGTCAAATGCATACGACAGACAACAGAGAAAGATTGCAAATCAGAAAAACGAGCTTATTACAGCGCAGAATCGTGATGAAATCAAGAAGAAAGCTGACCTTATCATGTCCAATCTTCATCTTATAAGCAAGGGAATGAAAGAGGCGACGCTTATTGATTACTATGATGAGAATATGCCTGAAATCAAAATCGAACTGGATGAGCTTAAAACTCCGCACCAGAATGCCCAGAAGCTTTACGACCAGTTTGGTAAGCTTAAAAACGCTGAAATAATGCTTAAAGAGCAGATTGAAAAAGGTGAGCAGGAGCTTCTTTATATCGCATCTGTTGTTACTGCAATCGAAAATGCAGATGGTATTATCGATATCAATGCAATTAAGGATGAACTTATTGAGAGTGGATATATTAAGGTGCGTTCTAACGTAAAAAATACAAAAAAGAAGAAAATCACACCTAGAAAGTACGTCACAAGCGATGGGTTCCTTGTTCTTGTAGGCAGAAACAACATCGAAAACGATTATCTTACAATGAAACAGGCTGATTTCAAGGACGTATGGCTTCATGCCAAAAACGTTCCGGGCAGCCATACGATTATTGTAAGAAACGGCAGAGATGTAACGGATACTGCTATCGAGGAAGCGGCGAAGGTTGCTGCGTACTATTCGAAAATGTCGAAGCAGTCCCTTGCAAGCATCGACTATACAATGGTAAAATACGTCAAAAAAATCCCGGGTGCAAAGCCGGGAATGGTGAACTATACGAACTTCAAAACTGTATTTGTCAAGCCTGAGCTTATTAAGGAGGCATAATGAAAATGGAAAACTGCGTCGTCCTGATACATGGTTTCGGCGGTGGTTATTTTGAACTTGAGAATCTGGACAAGTTTCTTACAGAAAAGGGAATAGATTCCCGTTTTGTCCAGCTTGCCGGTCATACAGGCAGATATAAGGATTTTATGCTTGTAACACGCAAGCAGTGGATTAAATCTGCAAGAAAAAAGATCGAAGAAATACTTGAAGAGTATGAAACGGTTACGATAGTCGGTTTTTCAATGGGCGGTCTTATCGCGACTTATATGGCAGATTTGCCTGTCAAATCCTTTATTTTTGTAAATACTCCGCTCAAGCTCAGTGATGCCGGCAAGGTTGTGGGCAACGTAGTGGGCTCCTTTGCACAATATGCAAATAAGTATATCCGTGCTACAATAAAGACTCCGCTGCCTGCACTTTATGAGCTTAATGAACTTCTCAAGGAAACAAAAGACACAAACTTTTCCAAAATAAAAGTCCCTTGCCTGATACTTCAGACAAGGGATGATGATACAGCGAATTCAAAAAGCGCTGAGCTTATTTCGCAGAGACTCAAATGTCAGCACGAGGTTATCCGTTATGACCGTGGTGGTCATAAGATATTCAACGGTGATTATTGTGACACAGCCTGCGAAGATATTTTAGATTTTATTGAACTTACCAACCACTCTGTAAATTGGCATACCCTGTGATGAGAATTTCTGTTCATATTCTGTCATGATATTAGGTGTATCAGTAGAGTGAAGGTCGAAAGTAATCTCGGAAAGTGTCATGCCAAAGCCGGACATTTCATTGAGGGAGAACTCGAAAAGCTTCTGGTTGTCTGTCTTGAATTCAAGCTGACCGCCTTCTTTAAGAACTTCTCTGTAAAGAGTAAGGAAGTTTTTGTGAGTAAGTCTTCTCTTAGCCTGCTTTTTTGGTGGCCATGGATCGGAGAAATTGAGGAAAATCTGGCTGACTTCATCCTTTTCAAAGATGTCTGTAACAGTTGCACCATCACAAGCGATGAAAATAAGGTTAGGAAGCTCGAGAGCGACAGAGTTTTCAAGTGCTGTAAGAAGTGCACCGATTTCTCTTTCGATACCGATAAAGAGCTTTTCTGGGTTTGACTTTGCGTGTTCAATGATGAATCTGCCCTTGCCGCAGCCTACTTCGATTGCGATAGGGAGGTCACTGTTGAAATATTCATTCCACTTGCCCTTATACTCAGTTGGATTTTCAATAAGCATAGACTTTGTGCGTTCAAGGCGCACGTCAAGATTTTTCTTTTTACGCATTCTCATAATATTACATACCTCGCTATAATTCGATTGTTTTTATTATACAGTCAAATTGGAAAATATGCAAGTTATAATTGACGATAAGAAGAAAAAGATATAAAATATTAGTAGTAAACTTAATCTTAAGAGGGAAAATATGAAACCAAAGAGAGACTTTAAAACGTTAGCAATAAATATTGCCCTGCTTATCGTCGGCAGCATTCTGTATGCCGCAGGTATTGCTTTATTCCTTGACCCAAATCAGCTTGCACCTGGTGGTGTCGTCGGTATTGCAATTATTTTCAACAGAATTTTTACTATTCCTACAGGTACAATCATTTTTCTTATCAACGTTCCGCTTATGCTTCTCGCGTGGTGGAAGCTTGGCTTCAAAATGATTGTTTCCACAATGTTCGTTACAGTATTCTCGTCTGCGCTGGTTGACGTGATGTCGGTCGCGGGTGCTATTTCCAACGACCTGCTTCTTTCTGCAGTATTCGGCAACTCTCTTGTAGCGGCCGGTATGGCGCTTATCTTCAAGGCAGGCGCAACTTCAGGCGGTACAGATATCATCGTAAAGCTCATCAAAATCAGATACAGACATGCAAGCACAGGCACGTTATTCTTCATTACAGACGCAATAGTTGTAATTTCTTCTATGTTTGTCTTCAAGAACTTTGAAGTTGGTCTTTATGCAGTTCTTGCTATGGTTGTATTTACTATCGTATTTGATAAGCTCATCTATGGTGCGGATGGTGCGAAGATGGTGCATATTATTTCTGATAAAAATGATATAATCGCAAAGCGTATTATGGCTCTTGAAATCGGTCTTACTTACGTAAAGGGATACGGAGGATTTACAGAAGAAAATAAGGATGTTATCCTTTGCGCAATGAAAAAGCCTATGCTTCCTAAGGTTCAGGATATTGTAAAGGAAGAAGACCCATACGCATTTATTATTGTTTCATCAGCTACGGAAGTTCTCGGTGAAGGCCATAAGAGCCATTATTCCGAAAGATTATAAGGAGGAAACGTTATGCTTAAATCTCTTGAAAAGAATCTTAATCTCCACAAAATCGGCTACAAATATTTTGCTTCAGCAGCTGAGGCAAAAGAATATCTCAAGGCGGAGCTTGTCGGCGAAAAAATCGCATTCGGTGGCTCTATGACTCTTAAAGAGTTAGGCCTTTACGATATTCTCAAGCAGAATAACGAAGTTTTCTGGCATTGGGAAACAAAAACACCGGAACAGCGCAATATTGAAAGCGGTCTTACAACTTATTTGCTTTCTGCAAATGCAATTTCTGCAACAGGTGAAATTGTAAATATTGACGGTACAGGCAACAGAGTGGCAAATGCTATTTATGGTCCGCAGAAGGTATATTACGTATGTGGTGAAAATAAGATTACACCTGACCTTCATTCTGCGATTGACAGAGCGAGAAACGTTGCGGCTCCTCCTAATGCAAAGCGTCTTGGTCTTAATACACCATGTGCAATTGATGGTAAGTGCCATAACTGTGCAAGTGAAAACCGCATCTGCAATGCTATGACTATTATTATGGGTAAGACTTCCAAACAGACAAAGTGCGAAGTGATTATTATAGGTGAAAAACTTGGATATTAAACGAAAACTGGCGGTATTGGTGCTGGTGGGATGCTTGCTGTTTTCAGGCTGCAGCATAGGCGGTGAGGTTTATGAAAAAACACCTCATCTCAGCGATGAACCGGGGCAGATTCCTGCAGATATGGTCGTTGTCTCTACATATTCTGCTATAAAAGGAAAGATTCAGGAAATGGTCAATTCTGCAGTTCCATCTGCAAAGTTTGCCGTAGTCGATTACTGGGGCGACATTGATACCGATATCAAGGATATCATTATGCAGATTACAACCGATGACCCTGTAGGCAGTTATGCCGTTTCGTCCATTATCTACGAGCAGGCAAAGACTATAGACTATCATCAGGTTTCTCTTTCTATTCAATATAAGAAAACGGCTGACGAAATTAGAAATATTATCAATATACGCAACCATGAGGATTTTGAAAACCATTTATTCGATATGTTTTCAAAGTTCAAAACCAAGCAGGTATTTAACGTATCTGTGTCTGAAACAGAATCTGAGCTTATCGACCTTGCATATAAGGCTTACTACAATTCGCCTACAACGGCGGTCGGCCTTAAGAGCGTCAAAATCAGTCCGGTTAAAGATACACGCATGAATCAGATTATTGAGTTTGAGCTGGAATATCTCTGGAACAAAGCGGATCTTCTGATTATGCAGGACACGATAGAAAAAACTGTACACGAATTGTCTGCAGATATGCTTGACAAGACTACAGATGAAAAGATTCAGTTTATCTATGATTATCTCCAGACTATTCCAGTGGATAATGAAGCAATGATTGTTGTTGCTGAAACAAACAATACTCAGGCAAAGACAGAGCCGTATTCGGCATACGGTGCGCTTATCAACGGCAAGACTGCACAGAGTGGTATTGCTCTTGCGGCGAAGACCATGTGCGACGTGCTTGAAGTGCCAAGCATAATTGTTGAAGGTGACAAAAATGATATACCACACCTTTGGCTTATGGTGAAACGTGGCGATATATGGCAGCATTTTGACGTTTCGAATACAGAAGGCAACTATATCATCTCGTC
>JAFYNW010000120.1 GCA_017547995.1 Clostridia bacterium
AAAAATGGCTTTGAAGATTACGGCGAATTCCTGGCTGACTCTGCCGTTATGCTGACTCATGGTCTGCCATTCATCGTAACATTCGGCATCGTTATTCTTGTTGTTGTGAAGATTACACGCAAGATTTCGGCTCACCGCAAAGCAAAGAAGCAGGAAAAGTCTGAAGAAAAGCAGGACGAGGAAAAGTAGTATATAATTAAATAAACTACATCTCATCCGCCAGCTACACTGACACCTTCCCAACGGGGTCCCCAAACAGCCTGCTGATTGGGGTATGAATCAAGGAGGAAGGCTATAAAACTGTATAAGAAAAGCAGGGCGAAATCGTCCTGCTTTTTTGTTTGGGGAATATTTATATGGCGGGAGGGCACAGAGACCCTCCCCTACAATACATTTATAAATCTTCCTTTATAACCGCCCATTTTCCGATGAGTTTATCGAGGGAGAATGATGCGTTGGCAGGGCTTGTTGACGGGAGAAGAATTGCCTCCATCTCCCCTTTCACAAGGCTGTCGTAAAGCTTTTTCGCCGTACTGCCGTTGGCATATATTTTACAGATATTGGTATTTTTTACGAGTGCGGCAATATCGTTTGCCTCGGCATTTTTAATACTTGCGTCGCTCGAGCCCACGATATCGCATCTTCTGACAACGTCCCATACAGCGATTTTATTTCGGAGAAGAAATGCCTTCTTTTCGTCAATCGTCTGAGGGATTTCCTCACCCGTTACACCTGCAAGCACCTTCCAGAAGCGGTTTTGCTTATGGCCGTAATAAAAGCCGATTTCACGGGATTTTACCGAGGGCATCGTGCCGAGTATGAGAATACGGGAGTTTTCGTCGAAAACGGGAGCAAAATCGTGCTCTACTGTCATTTCTTTCATATTAAAGTCCCTGATTTGTAACGAGAATATCGCCCTTCTGCAGTCTTACGTCGCCATTCGGGATGATGATTTCATCCTTACGCTGAATCATGATGATAAGGCCGCCGTTGTCACCCGGAAGCTGTGCGATTGTCTTGCCGTTGTAATGGCTGTCCTTGGTGACCTCGGTTTCGGTGAGCGTGATGCCATCACGGTCTTCAAACTGTGCGGCGCAGGCAATTACGTTATCCCCTGCCATAAGCACAGTATCACCGTCAGGGATGATATTTTCTCCCTTTCGCTTGATGAGCACGAAGAGCATATCGGGCGGAATCCACAATTCCTTAAGCTCTTTTCCACACCACTTATGTCCTTCCGGAATTGTGAAGCGGACGAAGCCGATTGGTTTTGATACGTAGTCGTTAAATGTCTTCATAACGTCGGCTTCATCGTCAATCATATTGAGCTTACGCGACATAAACGGAATGAGTGAGCCCTGAATGAGGATGGAAAACAGGACGATAAAGAATACCACGTGGAAGATATCGAGGGTTGTGGTTATCGCCATCTTTGCCATAATTGCAAATACGATGGATGCCGCACCGCGCAGACCCGACCAGGAAACGAGAAGCTTCTGGTTTGTGCTGCTCTTTTTGCCGAGGAGGGCAAAAATTGTGGCAGGACGGGCAACGAAGGTAATAAAAAGTGCGATGAGCATAGCCTCAAAGGCAACACCCGGCAAGAGTGACGGGAAGGACAGAAGCCCAAGCAGGAAGAAGATTGCCATCTGCATAAGCGCTGTGATGCCATCGAAGAAGATAACGAGCTTTTTCTTGTTTTTGATGTGTGTGTTACCGAGAATTATGCCGACTATGTAGGCGCTGAGATAGCCGTTGCC
>JAFYNW010000121.1 GCA_017547995.1 Clostridia bacterium
GTTAGCATCGCCTTCGTTGTAGTTTACGCTTTCCTTAACCTTGAAGATGTGGATAGGGAAGATTGGTGTTTCGCCGTTGCCCAAGCCCTTTTCATTTGCAAGAAGAACGTTCTTTGTAACCATTCTGCCTTCTGCAGAAGTATCTGTACCATAGTTGATGGAGGAGAATGGCACCTGCGCACCTGCACGGGAGTGCATTGTGTTGAGGTTATGTACAAGAGCCTCCATAGCCTGGAATGTTGCTCTGTCTGTTTCCTTTTCTGTGTGCTTGCGTGCAAACTTCTGTGCCTTTTCAGCAATTTCTTCGTTTGTAAGCTCTACAAGATATGGCTTTTCGATAGCTTCATAGCCGTTGGAGCCGTCGAGAATTGGGCACATACCGTCGTTTTCAGCAGCAATCTTATCGCGGATAGCGTTTACCTTGCTTTCAGCATCGTCCATGTCAGCCATAATTTCGAGAGCCTTTGCAAGATTCTTGAAATAGAGCTTGCGGAAAGTCTTCTTTACGCCCTTTGCCATGCCGTAATCGAAGTTAGGGATGGACTGGCCGCCGTGCTGGTCATTCTGGTTGGACTGAATTGCGATACAAGCGAGAGCGGAATAGCTCTGGATATCGTTTGGCTCACGGAGGAAGCCGTGGCCTGTACTGAAGCCGCCTTCAAAGAGCTTTTCAATGTCAATCTGGCAGCATGTTGTTGTGAGTGTGAGGAAGTCCATATCGTGGATATGGATATCACCGCAGGAGTGAGCCTCGGAGTGCTTTGGATTGAGGACGAACATGGAATAGAACTGCTTTGCACCTTCGGAGCCGTACTTGAGCATTGTACCCATTGCGGAGTCGCCGTCGATGTTTGCATTTTCACGCTTGATGTCGCTGTCGACAGAATCCTGGAAAGTCAGGTCTTCGTACATCTTCATAAGACGTGTGTTCATTTCTCTGCGCTTTGTACGTTCAGCGCGGTAGAGGATATATTCCTTTGCAGTTCTTGCGTGACCATTCTCGATGAGAGTATGCTCAACTGCATCCTGAACTTCTTCGACTGTAGGAGTAGACGTGCCGAGAGTGTTGAAAAGATATTCCTCAACCTTGATTGTCAGCTCGTTTGCTGTTTCAAGGTTGTCACCGCCGAGAGCCTTTGCCGCAGCAAAGATGGCGTTGGTAATCTTTTCGCGGTCGTATTCGACTTCGCGACCGTCTCTTTTGATTATCTTTGTTATCATTTAATCCCCCGTTATAATTACAAAACGTATATAATCATTATACAATAAGTTGTTTTGACTTTACATTATCAGCACTACATATTGTGCCGATAAATAGTATAACCCATACTGTCAATTATGTCAATCAGTAAAAATGACCATTTTGCACCGCCGTTTTTATGCAATTATTTTCAAATCCTACAAAAGAAAACAAAGTCAAGGATATTTATGGAAAAAACGGAAGTTTTTCGTATTTTTTGGCTCCACAATATATTGAAATTTCTGATAAATAACGGCCTATATACCCCCAATTAGTTAAAACGCACAAATTGTCAGCGAAGCAATAAAATAAAATGTGAAAATTATATAAGAAATATGAAAATTTTTCTTGAAATTTAGAAAAGAATATAGTATAATGTTTTTACAGAAGAAATATAAGCATTGGAGGTATCGTGATGCTGTTTATAGGTTATTCAAATTGCGTCACCTGCAAAGATGCAAGAAAGTGGCTCGACGCCAACGGCGTTGATTATGAATTCCGCGACATTAAGACAGATAACCCAACTTATGAAGAGCTTAAGCTGTGGCATGAGAAAAGCGGATTGCCCCTCAAGCGTTTCTTCAATACAAGCGGCCTGGTTTACAAAGAAATGGTGCTCAAAGATAAAATTGACAGCATGAGCGAGGACGAGCAGCTTCGTCTTCTCGCGACAAACGGCATGCTGGTTAAAAGACCGATTATCGTAACAGACGATTTTGCAC
This sequence comes from Clostridia bacterium, assembly GCA_017547995.1. GTDB lineage: Bacteria > Bacillota > Clostridia > Oscillospirales > Butyricicoccaceae > SIG471. Next base: position 1,963 of record JAFYNW010000121.1, read on the forward strand.
TTGTGGCATTCCGCCCAAAGGTATGGGCAGAAAAGCTTGTTAAATAAGAACTTTTTCTCCACTCTTTTCCTATTCCCTGAAAACACTACGAGCTTCGTAGTGTTTTTCTGTTTTTGTAGAGATTTATTATATTATATAATGTAAGGGAATGGCGGTTGATTAAGGCGGACGGGCAATACCCGCCCCTACGGAGTAGTGAATGATGCATTCACGAATGCAACGCGGACAATTCGTTAATTGTCCCGACAAGATTGTGTAGGGTACTGCATTTATGACGTACCGCCCTGCTCAAC